>NZ_JAVJZI010000183.1:0-135639 GCF_040223135.1 Coleofasciculus sp. G3-WIS-01 | reverse complement strand
AACTAGCATTGAATCGACCTCTCAATGTGCTTTTTACATTATAGTAGATGTGTGTGTAATCAATTGTGTGTACTGATGAAAACACAAAGACTAGATATGAGATTAACTAAGTATGAAATGCGACAACTAAAGGAAGAGGCTGTTAGGCGGGGGATGAGTAAGTCTGAATTGATTAGGAGCTTGATAGCTCGCTAAGCGAGCACCTTTGTAATTTGGTCATCTACGTCCCTCCGATGACCCGCCTTATATCCCACGCTTAAAAGACGTGGGTTTTACGGCGCTTCTATAAAAGATACCTTTGGTTAGAGTTGAACACGCCGATTGGCATCTGAGGTGGGAGCACCAGTTATCAGTCAACAGTGAACAGTTATCAGTAAGTGCTCAACGCCTTACGGCATCAAAGGTAATCGCACGAGTGCATAGAAAAAGCACGAAATCGACTAGAAGAAAGTGCTCAACGCCTAACGGCATCAAAGGTAATCGCACCTATGGTTTCCCGGCGAACCCGGAATTTGCCTTTCGTGCTCAACGCCTTACGGCATCAAAGGTAATCGCACAAAAGGCGACATTTCCTTCCGAACTCCCGCACGAACGTGCTCAACGCCTTACGGCATCAAAGGTAATCGCACATAGGTGCAGAGGGACGAAACGGTGTAGTAAGCATGTGCTCAACGCCTTACGGCATCAAAGGTAATCGCACTTGATTACTGAACAGGCAAAAGCGATGAGCGAGTTGTGCTCAACGCCTTACGGCATCAAAGGTAATCGCACAGTGTGGACAACAAGAAATAGATTGCAAGGACTGTTGGTGCTCAACGCCTTACGGCATCAAAGGTAATCGCACCATTGGCATCTTGTTATTCAATGTCAATCTCACTCGTGCTCAACGCCTTACGGCATCAAAGGTAATCGCACCGCGATCGCTAGACCCCTTAAATCATAATGGCTGCCAATCGATTTTGCAAGCATCTCCAAAATCCAACTCTCCTCACGCCAAAATCGGGTCAAATCAGGGCAAATTTCCCAAAATACAAAACGCTACAACCCTTACTATACAAGGAATTCCAGCATTTTGCAAGCATCTCCCTCCTCCTTGAACTAGCCGCAAACCCAAGCCCTGTATGGATTTGCCCCCCATTCCCCAGCCTTCCAAACCTAAACAGACACAGATGCTTGCATTTTCCACCAATTTCTTGCCGTCAACTGGGCGGTTGACATCAAAATCTTAAGGGCACGATAGTATCGTGCCCCTACCCCATCAACCATCTCTTGAATTACGGTAGGGGCATGGCACTGCCATGCCCTTTCATCATCAAGATAGATCCTAATCCAATCCCATAGAAATCTCTTTAATTGCCCGTTCTAAACTAGGTAAATAATGCGCGATCGCATCCCCTACCCCCTCTAAATCAATCCCACCTAAATAATCATGAACTAAACCTTTAAACCCCAACGTTTAAGGGTACGATAGTCGAAGTGTCCCTACCCTATCAACCATCTCTTGAATTACGGTAGGGGAATGGCACTGCCATGCCCTCTCATCATCAATATAGATCCTAATCCAATCCCACAGACATCTCTTTAATTGCCCATTCTCAACTAGGTAAATAATGCGCGATCGCATCCCCTACCCCCTCTAAATCAATCCCACCTAAATATTCATGAACTAAACGTTTAAACCCCAACGTTTAAGGGCACGATAGTCGAAGTGCCCTTACCCCATCCATCATCTCTTGGATTACGGTAGGGGCATGGCACTGCCACACCCTCTCATCATCAATATAGATCCTAATCCAATCCCACAGACATCTCTTTAACTGCCCGTTCTCAACTAGGTAAATAATGCGCGATCGCATCCCCTACCCCCTCTAAATCAATTAGAGTTCCCTCCCCTTGCAGGGGAGGGTTAGGGAGGGGTTTGTCTAGGGTAAAGACACGGCAATACCACACCCTCTCCTCGTTAATCTAACTATCCCCAAAATCACCCTAAACCAGGTAACATTTGCCCCCTTATCGATGCAAATAAATCACCTTTGCCATTTCCCGATCCAACGCCGCACGAGTTCTGCCCACCTTAATAATATAAGAAGGAAACCGCTGCTCCAACAGAATCGGCATTCCGGGACTAATCCCCATCGCCATCAACTTCTGCAACGTCATCTCATCCTTCGTCTTCAACGCAGCAACGGTGCCGCTATTTCCCCGTTTAACCGATGCTAGTGCAATCATTTAAATCGTTACTCCTAATCCATTTAACAAACCATTAACCAGATATCCCATGAAAAAGGCAAAGGGAAAAATAAACGCCACAATCGCCCAAGTTACTTTCGCCCCTCGCTCTTTCAACATCACTTGCAGTTGGGCAATACAAGGTAAAAACAGGGTTAACACAATCGCTGTCACCACCAACTGATTGCCCGTAAAAATTCCCTGCTGTTGCATATCAAATAATCCAGCCGCGCCGTAATCCCGCCGGAAGAAGCCATATAAAAAGATAGGCGCAGCTTCTCGGGGCAATCCTAACCCTAAAGCAATTGGCTCAATCCCCTGAATAATCAAGCCAAACAACCCCGTCAAACGCCCCAACCAAATAATTACCGATGCCCAAATAAATAGGGGCAGAATTTCCAAAAAATACCACTTCATTCTGAGATAGGTTTTAACCAGAATGTTTTGTAGTTTGGGAAAGCGCAAGGGGGGGATTTCCATGTAAAAACTAGCGGGTTTTCCGGGAAGCATTCGGGCGCTTAAATACCCCGTACCCATAAAAATTGCCCCAATAACCCCACCCCAAATTAACAAAGCGGCGGGTTTTTGGGCTAATAATCCCACAATCACTCCCCACTGTGCCGCACAGGGAATGGCTAAGGATAGCAAAAATGTGGCAATTAATCGTTCCCTTGTCGTTTCCAGGGTGCGGGTGACTAAGGTTGCCATGGTGTCACATCCCAATCCCAAAACAATCGGAATTACCGCCCGCCCCGATAACCCGATCGCCTTGAACAGGTTATCCAGCATCAGGGATAATCGCGGCAGATAGCCACTGTCTTCCAGGAAGGAAAACATGAAAAAGAATGTGGCAACAACGGGTAAGACAATCGCCACCGCATAGCGAATCCCCAGGGTAATAATTCCGTAGTCGTTGGCAATTAAATCCTGTAAGGGTTGCCAGGGAAAAATTACCGCTGCCAGGTGATTGACAACGGGATTAATATATGTTTCAAAAAAGGTTTCAATGGTATCCACCATCGTCCCCGCCCCGAATTCCCCGACAAATTTGTAAACCCCGTAATAAAGAATCGCCAGCAAAATCGGAAATCCTGTCCAAGGATTCACCGTGAGTTGGTGCAGTCGTTCCGCTAACGGGGTTTTCCCTTGGTTCGATTCGCTGAGGACATGTTGTTCGATCGCCCACGCCCGTTGCTGACGTGCTTTGGCAATAGCAGAGATTAGCGGTTCATCCAACTGACTCTCAGCATCTGCGATCGCGGCTTTAATTTCCGCTTCTGTATCCTGAATCTGAAGTTGTTGCCAAAGTGCAGGATCTTTTTGCAACAGGAGTAAGGCAATACTGCGCCGAGACAAAGGATAATCCTGGGATAGCGACAGCCGGGATAGCAGCGATTCCAGTTTCGCGATCGCAACCTCAATAGGTTCCGGATAAGCAACCTGACTTAACATAATCACCCACCTTATATTTCAAATCTCGTAAACCAACATTTAGTGCAGCTGCCATAGTCACAACCGGAATCCCTAATTCCATTTCCAGATGCTCTTGGTGAATTTGAATCCCCAGTTGTTGGGCTTCATCGATCATGTTGACAGCTAACAGCACCGGCAAACCCGCTTCAATGAGCTGAAACGTCAGGGGAAGCATTCGCCCTAAGTTTTTGGCATCGACGACGTGAATCACCAAGTCTACGGGTTCGCTGAGTAATAAATCCCGCGATACTTTTTCCTCTTCGGTAATCGGGAGTAGGGAATACATTCCCGGCGTATCCACCACCGCCAACAGGCGATCCCCAACCGTCATCTGACCCCTAGAGACTTCCACTGTTGTACCCGGATAATTGGACACAGTGACATAAGTACCCGTAAGCGCATTAAACAGAACACTTTTACCCACATTGGGCGTTCCCACCAAAGCCACTTGGGGAATGGGTTCAGTTTTCAGAGGTGATGGTTGCGGCGGTTTTCCCCACCATTTCCAGCCACTCCCTCTACTGGGCTTGTGGTGGCAAGTGTTTTGACATTTGTGACATTCCATATCTTCTTGACTCCGATGATGGGAAACGAATTCTGCAACTTGTTAAAAGTAATTCTCATTAAGTGTAGTCAATAATAACCTCGGTTTCTGTATCAGGTCTACCTTTTAAGAAAGCTTAATATTGGAGGGGGATGAGGAACCTATTTAAGCTGAGATCCATTAACCGAATGTTGACATGAAGTCTTCTTCTGTGTCCTGATCAAAGTCTAAACCCCTTGTCTCAATCTGACAAGACGGATACAAGCTGAAACAGATTCCCTTTGTCATTTGCCGGATTGGCGGCAACTTAGCGTTGGCTAGACAGGAAATATTTAGTAATTTACCGAAATATTTTTTAATAAAAGTTGAGAATAAGCCAATTCAATTTTAAGCAGGGTGGGCAAGAGCTAGAAACCTGGAAATGCTCAGGTTATCCAGAGAGTGCTGTTGCCCACCTGAATCTTCTTTGTGTCCGTCACCCTGTCACCCTGTCATGGCGTCTTTTGTTGACTGATGGGTATTTCAGCCAAGCTGCACTAGGATGACGAGTGATTCGGCGCATACCGTTGCTCTGCCAGATCCCGGATCAGAGACAAGCGATTATAGAGGTACTCATTCAAAATATGCATTTCCTCAGAATTGAGACCTCGCTCTTGTTTGAGTTGCTTGAGTATCCACTGAACGAGACTGGCATCGTCAAGTTTCAGTAGCAGGTTAGTTTGAGTCGTTTCAATTAAAGACCACAACTGACGCATCATTGTGGGGTTCATACAATCTCCTTCCTTAGGTAAAATTGCAGCAGCCGAGAAATAAAGCTGGTTTTCCAGCGCTGTGTCGCGATCCCGCAAAGATCACGACTCCTTTAAGAATTACTTAAGGATTGCTTGGTTTTTCTTACCATAGCTCATCTCGCCCAACCAACTCACGATTGTAGTGAGGATGATACAAGAGTTACCAAAGCCTTAACAAATTGAAAAATTACTTTGTCAAACTGACCAGCTATGTCGATTGACTGGGCGATCGGTTGTCGGTGAAGACTCGGACTGGTAATGATTTCGGGGAAGTTCCTTGTCATCGGATGGAATGCCCAGGGCAATGTGCACAGCGGCGGCCAGCGCCATGACTGCCAGAGGCAAGAAAAACGAGAGAGCCAGCCAGCGCCAGCCAAGCCGCCATTGAAGAGAACGCCAGAGCCAACTATGCAGCCCGTTCTGTCCACTGGCATACCTCACCACAGATATCGCCGCGATACCGGGGCCAAAAATCCCCGCGATAAACAGCACCATACCTAAGGTGGGCAACTGTGGTCTAACAACCGAAGACAGCAGCCAGCAGGCCCAAGACCATTGTGTTAATCACTCAGGAGCCTAACGGTTAGTTGGAACCAGATTTTAGCCCGCACAAACTCTTTTTCGGCGAGAGAGATTCGTTCTTCCAAACACGGCGATCAGGATGATGGCCTTGACAGGGATATTTTTTAGATGGAATGCTCTCAAACCAGCACAGACTCAAGCGATCGCAGTTCCAGGCGCGATCGCACATGGGTAAGCTGAGTGATATCATTCTCTGGTGTCGCATCAACCCTCAGAGAAGCTAACAGCGCTTCATCATCAAGGTCTGCGATTGGAGACAGGTTAAGATCGGTGTCAGCATCGAGGATACCCCTTGAGTCTAACGGGTTCAGGATTTCGCGACATTCCTCGGAGTTCCGCAAACGCTCTAAGCGCACAGCATAAATGCGCTCGAAAATATCGCGGTCTTCGACCTGTTGGGGTAGTCTTCCCTGCTGTTGCACTTAGTCGTCATGGCTATTTAGTCTCCTTTGCGTAAAGTTGTTATTCCATTTTTGGAAAAGTATTACTGCCTGTTCCACAAAGGGTTCTCGTTCCAAAATTAGATCGATGACAACATTGGTATCAATGAGAATTTTCACAAGAAAGGCTACTGATATTTTTGAACTAAATAATCGGTGTACTCTGCTTGCAGTTCTTCATCGCTGGGAGTTTTGCTAGAACGTTTAGCGATACCTCGAAGTTTGGTGAGAGTACCGGGAGGAATACTTGCGGTTTTTGAACTAAATTAAAAACAGGACTACCCAATTCGCCCCTTCCTCATCCATGATTGCTACCCCAGACAATTATCGCCTCTCTCGTGACGAATACCTCCAACTCGAAGCCTCCAGCGACACCAAACACGAATATCGCGATGGTGAAGCCTATGCTATGGCGGGGACAACCGATGCTCATAATACGATTGCTGGAAACCTCTACACCCTGCTGCGTAGCCACCTACGGGGGTCAGACTGTCGCGTATATTTTGCCGATGTCAAAGCCAGACTTGAAGACTGCAACTGTTACTACTATCCCGATTTGATGGTGACTTGTGACCCCCGCGACGCAGAAACCACTACCTATAAGCGTTATCCCAAACTAATCATTGAAGTCCTCTCTGACTCTACCGAAGCCTTTGACCGAGGGGATAAATTCATTGACTATCAAACCCTCGACAGTCTGCAAGAATATGTCTTGATTAGTACCAAACAGCAACGAGTAGACTGTTACCGTCGCACTGAGGAAGGGCTGTGGTTATTTCAATTCTATGCCCCCAGTCAAAACACCTTTCACCTTACTAGCCTTGAGTTTGAAGCGGACTTTGCATCCTTGTATGAAGACATTGCCTTCTAACTGTTCCGCGAACTCCGTCCACAGATTGAAGTGGGAGCCGAGTAAATTGCTAAAGGTCAAGTTACTGATGGCGAGGAAGTTTTTGAGCGTTTATTTGAGCAGCCAAAGAAATGCACTGTCAGCATATCCACCTAGAAGAATCTCATTGGCAACACCTTGGGGAATGACCACTTCATCGCAGAGTTCACTTAGTAAATGAATGCGGTCAATTTTGGTCAGGCTGATGATCGGTGAGGCATTGACCACCCAAAGCTTAACCACGGCTTACTTCCTCCGTCAGTTCTTCGGGGGTGGTTTTGGTAGTATTTTAACGATTTACACAAACATCTTTTTTAGAGAATAGGGAATAGAGTTTAGAGTAATTGAGTTGATTCAGTTTCTGGGGTGAGGTCGAGGTTGCGATAGATTTGCTCAATGGGAAAACTTAGATTGATGCTTTTGAGTTCGATGGTGTCGCCTGCTTGGTAGTTAATGATCAGCCATTCGCCTGTCTGTTTTTTGTGATACAAATCGATTTCCATGCGGGTGGAACTGACTAACAAATAGTCTTGTAGGGCTGGATTATGGCGATACATTCTAAATTTGCTGCCTCTGTCGTAGGCTTCGGTGCTGGGGGAAAGAACTTCAACGACTAAGCAGGGATAGGTAATGTATTGGGTTGTGGTTTTATCACGATCGTCGCAGGTGACGCTGGCATCGGGGTAGGTGTAGTTATTAGTCTCAACAATATTAATTTTGATGTCAGAATTGCCCGTGATGCAACTGCTATTTTCTAGGTGATTATCAAACATGGCTGTAAGTCTAATGGCAAGGCGACCATGATTAACACTACCGCCACTCATGGCATAAACTTGACCGTCGATCAGCTCGTGTTTTTCGAGTTGCTGTTCTTCCCAAGTGAAGTATTCTTCTGGGGTTAGGGTGGGGAATTTTTCTGGGGCTGCGATCATGGTTTTGTGACCTCTTCAGTTTGTCGCGGATTGGGGGTAGTTTAGCTCTGGGTTATTTGGTTTGATTTTAACAAGCTAAACAATCCCCTAAAACGGTGCCTCAATCCCCAACTCCTCACAAAATCCCCGAATCAGTCGATCCGTCCCCGCCATTTCCTCGTCAACTGCCCGGATCTCCTGCACTACCGCATCCAAATCAATCGGCTCCTCCTCCTCAAACGTATCCACATAGCGCGGAATATTTAAATTAAAATCATTCTCCGCAATCTCCGCCAGGGGTGCCCGATAACTATACTTGTCCTCCTCCAACCGTTGCCGATAAGTCAATATAATCTTATCAACATCCCCATCCCGCAAATAATTCTGATTCTTCGCCTTCTCAAAATAGGCACTGGCATCAATAAACAGCACATCTTCCGGCTGCTCTCGACACTTCTGAAACACCAAAATGCACGTCACTGCTATAGCAGTAGACACATCGATTAGGACTTTCGGCACCATTGTAGAGACGTTGCATGCAACGTCTCTTGCGTATTCGATCTAACCACAGAGGAATAACAGGCTGACCGGAATCCAGGGACGCGATCGCACCTCGTTACTTAGAGGATGATTCGCAGTAAGCTGAGGTCAGGTAGATGTCAATGATGTCAGTTAAATGACATTCAATTTGTCAAGATGACACTAATCTGACAACGATGGCAAATAATGTGGCAATCGACAAAAATGGAGAATACCGGATTTGAACCGGTGACCTCTGCGGTGCGATCGCAGCGCTCTACCAACTGAGCTAATTCCCCGGACTAGGTTTATTGTAACACTTACGGGTATTGGTTTATAGTTCATGATTCATGGCTCATGGTTACTAACCCACAACTTGAGCATAGACTTCCTGCACTCGTTCAAGTTCAAGCTGATGCAGATAATCAACCGTCCAGTCAGCTTGACGCTGAAGCATGTGGAAAGGATAGGTATTAGCAACGCCGACGACTTCCATCCCAGCTCGTTTTGCCGCTTCAATGCCAGCCGGTGTATCCTCAATGGCGAGACAATCCGAGGATTTGGCATTAAGCTCTGGAAACTGCTGATTGAGGCGTTCCACAGCTAACAGATAGCCATCCGGTTCTGGTTTACTCACCTTAATGTCATCACCTGCCACAATAACCGGAAAATATTGCAACAGTTTAGCACGCTCCAAAACTAACTCAACTTCCGATCGCAAAGCACCACTCACCACTCCCATGGGTAACTGAGCCACGCGGATTTTGTAAATTAAATCTTCGACTCCCGGATATATGGGTAATTTAGATAGAGTTTCCAGTTGACGGCGGTAGGCGTCGGCTTTTCGGGAGATCAAACGGGTTAAGTAGTCATCATCAACCATCCGACCTCGCTTTTCCAATAATACTTTTAGACAGGCGCGATCGCTACGTCCCAAGCAATCCTCCCAGTAATCCGCCGCCGAGGGGCGCAGATTTTCGCCCAGCAGAATTTCTTCGATGAGTTGCTGGTGAATCAACTCATCGTTAATAATCACGCCGTTGAAATCAAACAGAACTGCCTTTAAACTCATACCACATTCGTTACTATGCTGGAGATGGAATACCTTGGGAACTGAAGTCGTCTATTGTACGGCGTGGAGTCCGTTGGTACACTAAGCGTATTGGGTAATCGGATCATAGCTGGTTGCTGCACCACCATTCAGGTAACCCCCTTCAATACCTTGGAAGTTCTGACTCTTGTAGTAATCAGGGTAAACTAAATCAGGCGTTGAGACGCGATCGCTCTCTTGTTGCCAGTCAATGCTCTCATAAAGCTGGCGCAGTTGCTCCCCGTCGATCAATATGCCAACGATGGGTTGTAAGAATCGCTCCCAAAGCGTGTCTTGGCGACTTACCATAAGTTTAATCTCTGATGCTACTTGTTTAACTTATTGTAATAATTTTGGCGCTTCTGAGCAGAACATCCCGATTTGGGTATGTCTTAGACCACCAATTCCGTACTTGGTCTTGACAAAAACAACCTTTTGTGAATATTAACATCCCCACTAGAGGAAGAGCGAGTAAGTACCTGGACATAAACTTTGTTCACCGAGTTAAGAATTGTAAAAGCCCTCAATCTCTTACTGTTCCCTGTGAAGAGTTCCCCCATCTCAACCGTCAAGTTTAATTTTGTCCGAATACTTATGAATAATGATACCTAACTAATAATTGCAGATTGGCAGTTTTTCTCCAGAAAAAGAATGATTTTCTGTCACCATGTTGGTGATTTGAATCACTTTCTAAAGTTGATCTATTTCATCAAATTCATATTACATGGCTCACACTCAGAGCGGATTATAATCAAAACTCTAGATGATTTAACTCTCTATAAAGAGTGGAATATATCGGTAAAGTTATAAGTGGGAATCAAGAAAAGGTTTATCTCTCAACCTTCAGGTTCTCCATCTATCTATTTAATTCCTCAAGATTAGGACACCAGCCGATAATGATTACCTTTTCCCTCGAACCCAATTCTGTGTCTGCATCTAAGCCCTGGAAGCTGCAAATCTGGCTCTCGCCTAAATCCCAGGCGATTTACTACCTGAATGACCCCCAACAAGCACAGTCAATACTGGAATTTATTCTTGCCAAAAACAATTCTCAAATCAAAGAACAAGGGGAATTATCCTTTGCTGGCTTAATTCCCCGTTCATTAGCATCTCATCAGCCTTTACAAGCTAAAGCTTGTGTTTGTTAAAGTCTTTTGAGAAATCCCAATGACCCGTCAACCGTCAACCATCAATCGTCAACCCTAACCAAAATCATCGTTCTTTATGATAAACTCCTAACCGAATTGCTTGGAGATGCCGCAAGTTTTCAGGTAAAAATTCATGGCTGCCAACAACAAATACTCCTCCAGGAATCAATCGCTTTAGCATAGGTGATAACACCTTTTGTTGTAAGTCTGCATCGAAATATGTTAATACTAGATTCCGAGACAATATCAAATGAAATGACTCCGAAGGCATAGTGGCACGAATATCCTGCTGCTTAAACTCAATTCTCTCACGGAACTCAGGACGGATACAGTAAAATTCATCAGATTGAGTGAAAGCCTTAGTCAACCAGTCAGAAGGAAGTTCTTTTAAACTTCCCCATTGATAACAACCCGTTCTCGCCCTCTCCAAGAGATAGGCATTCGCATCAGTTGCAATAATTCGCAGTGAAAGGTGAGAAACTTGAGAGAATTAGGTAAATCGTAATTCGACAGTAGCGCTCCAATATTATCCATTCTTAGGGATGAGTATTCAGATAAGATTGATAGGCATCAATATCGGATAATTGAAGTTCAATGAGACGCCGTTGGATACGTTTACAGGCTTGCTTTCGCACCTTACGAAACCCTGCCCAACGTAGGTTTAATTGAAGTAAAGCCCACTGTAATAAGCGAACGCATTCAGTATCTTTCATCGCTATAACTATCCAGAATGTCACATTTGATCCCATTTGTAGGTTGGGTTGAACAGAGTGAAACCCAACCGAGTAACCATAGGGGAGCAATGTTCCAAGACGTGCCATGGCACGTCTTGGAACAGGGGAAACGATAGAAACCAGCATCTTCGCTCCCCTTACTGCCATTTTCTGCTTCCAAATTACTTCTACTTTATCGGTGAAGTATCATCTGTGAGCAAAAAGTAGATAGCACCGACAGCCGCGACAAGCCCCAAGATGGGGTATTGTGTCGAAAGTGTTAGAACCAGTACCAACATTTCCAGAAGGGTTTTGAATCTGTCAAGGTTGTTCATTCTTATCCTCTGAGACTTTAATATTAGCGTCTAAGACAAACTCAAAGCTTAAACACAGTAGCTAATTATGTAAACGCAAAGGCTAAGATACTGTATAATATCCTCAGTAGAGTTGTGGTTCCTTAGAGGAATACGATGACGAGACTAGCTCACGAAAAGCCAGATTGGTAGCTATAGCCCTATCTCATTGAGGAAGAACTATGTCTGTAAAATGGCGTTTGAATGTGCTGATGGCTGAGCGATACCTAAAAAATAAAGACTTGACGGAAGCAACGGGAATGCATCCCGTCACTATCTCTAAATTGAAGAATTCTCAGGAGATGCCAGAACGATTAGAACGGGCAACCCTGGAAAAGCTCTGTGCTGCTCTTAACTGCCAACCCGGAGATCTAATGTTGTGGGAACCCGACTTGGAAACAGTAGAAACTTCTGACTCGACTCATCAGCAGAGTCAGAACAAACATCAAGGAGTGTCACCCAACCACTCTGCTATAGACTTGCTAGATGAATTGCCTGGTCAAAGACTATTTAAAACACCGGAAGAAGCTGATCAGTATCTCCAGGATGAACGTGGTTCGTAGGAAAACTGATACTGCCAGCATCTAGCTTTGTCTATGTAGATACTCAAATTTAACTCACGTTGCAGAAGATAGACATGAGAATTCATCGCCTTGAACTGAAAAATTTCCGAAACTTTGAACATACTATATTTGATTTTCCAGAACGATTTACAGTGCTGGTAGGAGATAATGGTACAGGTAAAACTGCTATTTTAGATGGATTAGCAGTTGGCGTGGGCGCCCTGTTCCTCAACTTTAATAATGTAGACTCCCGTCACATTCGTGATGATGAGGTGCGTCGTGTGGAATATGAAAAGAGACAGATTCCAACAGTTGAACCCCAATATCCCGTGTCAGTGTCTTGTGATGGTATTATTGATGGACAGGAGATTACTTGGACGAGAAAACGTAACAAAGCAGGAGGACGCACCACTCGTAAGCAAGCTACTAAAATCACAAACATTTCCGAACAACTTCAAGTCAAAGTTAGCCAAGGATCGGATCTGCTGCTACCGTTAGTCACTTACTATGGAACAGGGCGTCTGTGGTTGCAGAAAAACAAAAGATCTATTCAAACAGTCAAACCTAATTCACGGATGATCGGGTATCTGGATTGTTTAGATCCAGCATCAAACCAAAAACTAATGCTGCGGTGGTTCAAAACCATGGAAATCGTAGCTCTCCAGAGAAAGCAGTCTATTGAAGTTCTTGATGCCGTAAAAGAGGCGATTGCTAAATGTATAGAAAACTGGCAAAGTGTCACATACGATATTCTTGAGGACGAACTGTTGGCTAAATCTATGGATGGACGCACACTACCATTTCGGATGCTGAGCGATGGTGTACGTAATATGTTAGCCATGGTTGCCGATATTGCCTATCGCGCCGCAGTATTAAATCCTCAACTAGGACGTGACGCTGCTCAACAAACTCCTGGTGTTGTATTAATAGACGAAATCGATCTGCATTTGCATCCCAAGTGGCAGCGGGGGGTTGTTGATGATTTAAAGAAAACGTTTCCTAATATTCAATTTGTGGCGACAACCCATTCACCTTTTATTATCCAATCTCTACGTGAAGGAGAACTGATTAATCTAGATAAACCAGCAGAAATTGAAGAATATGAAAATAAAAGCATTGAAGACATCACCGAGTATGTAATGGGGGTAGATATTCCCCAAAGAAGTGAGCGTTACCAGAAGATGATGGAAGCGGCTGAAGAATATTATCGAGTTTTACAAGAAGCTCAAGAAGCAAACCCCGAAAAAATCGAGCAACTCAAAACCAAGCTCGACAAACTAATAGAGCCATTTAGCGATGATGTGGCTTATCATGCGTTTCTGAGAATGGAGCGTAAAGCTGCGGGATTGGGAGGAGAAAAGAAATGAGACCTGTTGAACGGGGAGATATACCTATCGACCCAAATACAGGTATTCCCATAGTTTTCACACAGTATAGTCAAGCCAAATCTCACCTGATTGATAGAGTAGGAGAATACTGTTCTTACTGCGAAAGATCGATTAATCATCTACTGCATGTTGAGCATATCCAACCGAAAGCTGCACGACCTGATCTTGAACGGCGATGGGATAACTTTTTACTGTCCTGTGTTAATTGCAATGCCGCTAAAGGTCATGAAGAACTAATTTTGAGTGATTATTACTGGTCTGACAGGGATAATACAGCCCGTGCATTTGAATATCTTGAAAATGGCAATGTCTGTGTGAATCCTAGCCTAAATGAGTCTGAGCAGAAACAAGCCCAAAGAACACTTGAATTAATAGGTTTAGATAGATTTCCCGGTCATCCTAAATTTTCCCCAAGAGATAATCGCTGGTCTCAGCGTCTGGATACTTGGGGCATAGCAAAAAGAAAACTTAAGCAACTTCAAGAGAATGATACGCCAGATAAGCGTGATGATATTGTGGAGTTGGCTCAAGCTAAAGGATTTTGGTCGCTATGGATGACTGTTTTTCGGGAAGACACTGACATGCTAAAACGCTTTATCAATGCTTTTCCGGGAACTTGTCAAACCTGTTTTAATGACCAGTTTCAGCCAATCCCTCGCCCAGGTGGGGCGCTGTGAATCCATCCGTGTCAACTATCTCCTTGCCAAGCCACGTTTGTTGGGGCGGGTTTAGTCACATCTGGGTCAACAAAGAAAGGATAGCAGTAAAACCCGCCCCTACAGTCTGTGACTTAAAACTATCTTGTACTAGCCAGACCCCCATTAATCGATACAATTATTCCTGTGCCATTTGTACAAGGGTTCCATGTCTACTCTATCCTCTGCCCCCTTTTCCCCCGAAGAAATCGCCGCTGAAGGTATCAAGCCGGACGAATATGCGGAAATCGTTAAACGCCTAGGGCGTCACCCCAATAAAGCTGAACTGGGGATGTTCGGCGTCATGTGGTCGGAACATTGCTGCTATAAGAACTCCCGCCCTCTCCTCAAACAATTCCCCACCACCGGAAAACGTATCCTAGTGGGTCCGGGGGAAAATGCTGGCGTGGTAGACTTAGGCGACGGACTCCAACTCGCCTTTAAAATCGAATCCCATAACCACCCCTCCGCTGTGGAACCTTATCAAGGTGCAGCTACAGGCGTTGGCGGCATTCTGCGGGATATCTTTACCATGGGGGCGCGTCCCATTGCGGTTTTGAATTCCCTGCGCTTCGGTTCCCTGGACAACGCCCGCACCCGGCGAATATTTACGGGGGTTGTGGCGGGTATTTCTGGGTATGGCAACTCTGTTGGTGTCCCCACCGTTGGCGGTGAAGTGTACTTTGACCCCGCCTATACCGGGAATCCCCTGGTCAATGTGATGGCGCTGGGATTGATGGAAACCCCAGAAATTGTTAAGTCTGGGGCGTCAGGAATTGGTAATCCCGTGTTATATGTGGGTTCCACCACAGGGCGAGATGGCATGGGGGGTGCCAGTTTTGCCAGTGCAGAACTCACTGATAAATCCATGGATGACCGCCCAGCGGTGCAGGTGGGAGACCCCTTCTTAGAAAAATGCCTGATTGAAGCCTGTCTAGAAGCCTTTAAAACAGGGGCGGTAGTCGCCGCACAAGATATGGGGGCGGCGGGGATTACCTGTTCCACTTCGGAAATGGCGGCTAAAGGGGGTGTGGGGATTGAATTGGATTTAGATTTAATCCCAGTCCGAGAAACGGGAATGGTTCCCTATGAATATTTACTCTCGGAATCCCAGGAACGGATGCTATTTGTGGCACATAAGGGACGAGAACAGGAGTTAATTGATATTTTCCACCGTTGGGAACTTCAGGCGGTTGTCGCGGGTACAGTGATTGCAGAACCGATTGTGCGGATTCTGTTTCAGGGTGAAGTGGCGGCGGAAATCCCAGCCACGGCGTTATCGGATAATACGCCGATTTATTATCGAGATGTTTTGACCGAAGCGCCGGAGTATGCTAAAAAAGCTTGGCAATGGACGGTTGATACATTACCCAGTTGTACCAGTACGGGAATAGAAATTTCCGGTGAGGCTAAATCCTGGACGGATATTCTTCTGCAACTCTTAGATACACCCACAATTGCTTCAAAACGTTGGGTTTATCGCCAGTATGACCATCAGGTGCAAAATAATACTGTGATGCTTCCCGGTGGTGCAGATGCGGCAATCATCCGCTTACGTTCCCCTGAATCGGGGCGACATTCCCAATCGGGTGTCGCGGCTACGGTAGATTGTAATTCTCGCTATGTCTATCTTGACCCTTATGAAGGGGCAAAGGCGGTGGTTGCAGAAGCGGCACGCAATTTAAGCTGTGTGGGTGCAGAACCTGTCGCTGTCACCGATAATCTGAATTTTGGGTCACCGGAAAAGCCGACAGGATACTGGCAACTGGCATCGGCTTGTCAGGGTATCGCTGAGGCTTGTGCAGAATTGGCAACACCCGTAACGGGGGGAAATGTCTCTCTGTATAACGAAACCTTGGATAGCCAGGGAACTCCCCAACCGATTTATCCTACGCCGGTGATTGGTATGGTGGGGATGATTCCGGATTTGAGTCAGATTTGTTCTCAAGGATGGCAGCGTGAAGGCGATTTAATTTACTTATTGGGATTACCGTTAACTGTAACCACGCCTCATCTCAGCTTAGGGGGTTCAGAATACTTGAGTGCGATTCATGGGGTTGTGGCGGGGAAACCCCCCATCGTGGATTTTGAGTTAGAACGTCGGGTGCAAGCCGCTTGTCGTCAGGGAATTCGGGGGACTTTCCTGCGTTCGGCACATGATTGTGCGGAGGGAGGATTGGCGGTGGCGCTAGCGGAATGTTGTATTTCTGGAGGATTGGGGGCAGAGATTGAATTAGGACTAGCTGAGGCGTCTCTAGAACGGCGTTGGGATGAGATTCTATTTGGAGAAAGTGCCAGTCGGATTCTGGTGTCGGTGAAGCCAGAAGCCCAAGCTGATTGGGAGGCTTACCTAAAGGACTATCTAGGGGAATCTGCCCAGGGTTGGCAACGGTTGGGGACGGTTAAATCTCTCTCTCAAGGATTAAAAATTTCTATCCCCAACCATCCTCCCCTAATCAACGCTGCGATCGCGGATATGAGCGATCGCTTTTTTAACGCCCTAGAACGTCGTTTGTAGTCCTCTTATACCATTCGCCGCTAACCAATGACCAATGATAATTGGGAGAAGACCCCTGTCAGTGTCAGAAAGTTAGTGGTGAACTTAGGCTTGAAGATAGAGCAACTAGAGCAACACCTATTCATAGGAACCGTAAAGCCAATTACCACAAGCATTGACATCTTCACTGACATGAAAATCTTGGGATGCTTGGACATATTCATCGCGTGAAATATATCCATCAGCGTTGTTATCTAAATGGATAAAAGCTGTTTCAGCATCTTTTTCATTCAGACCAACGGCTAGACAAAATTGTTCATATTCGCTCTGGCTAATTTGACCATTATTATTAGCATCCAAAATGTCGAATATCATATTAGCTTTATTAGTATGAGCGTTTTGAAGTCGTGGTATTTTCCAGAAATTATTAATCGAATTCTCTGCTACCTTCAAGTATTCTTCTAAGCTAACTTTTCCATCACCATTAATGTCAGCAGGTTGCCAAAAATTAGTCCAAATTGCTAAATATTTTGCTTGTAAATCTAAAACTTCTGATGAGTCTGATTGTTGATTACGTAGTTGAGCGAGATTGCTGGCACAAAGTTCTAGATCGGCTAGTTCTACAAATCCACTTCCATCTAAATCGTATATCTTAAAATTTTTAGTGTGTTTTTTTTGCAATAGTTGACTTAACATTTATGATCGTCCTCTAATTTATCAGAATCAGATTATACTGAACTCTTGCACCAATGTCAATAAGCCGGAAAAAGCTAGGTTTTTGGTGATGTGATCAACGAAATATCAAGGGTTGTAGAACTTTATTGAGAATGGTGCAAGATCTGAGATTATACCTAGCTGGAAGGTTAGGATTATCTAATTCAGTTTATGAGAGGTGGGTTTGATCTCGAACAAACTCGACATACTCACGCAGAGAAGCCTCGTTATCAATCTCAAGAACAACAAACTCCGGCAATTCATAGGGATGAAGCTCACAGAGGCGATGTTTCAAACGCTCTACTCCTTCTGTTGAGACTTTCATCATCAATGTGACTTCTGCGTCCAAACGAACTTCTCCTTTCCAAAAATACAGGCTCTGGATCGGATACAGGTTGACACAGGCTACAACGTGTTCTTCTACAAGTAAACGAGCAATCCGCTCTCCCTGTTCTGGCGGCAAGTTTGTTAGGGCAATTTTCATCATATTGTTCCTCCTTGGATTGAGATAAAATAGCTTCAGTCAAGTTTAGTCTTTAGACTCCCCACTGAAGGGGGATAAAATACTTTATTTCCTGTTCAAAGTGTCCTTTTTAGATGCCTTAATTCATCTCGCTTTACGCCAATACTCAAACATTCTTACTCAACCCGCTTACGACAAGACAAAATTAGTAGAATCCCATCGGAATGGAATTCTATATGGGAATAGCGAAATTTTGACCGAGCGAACAAGTCTTTTAATACCTCCTGCTTTCGATGATAAAACGACCATTCAAGAATATATTCAAGGTAAACACGATCAGGGTTTGTTTCAGATATTTGTCCCAAAATCACAACGCCATCTGGCAATAATTTTTCGTATATCCAGTTGAGTAATTCGACGACGTCGTTATCATCAAGGTAATGTAGAATATTCGCCCCTAAAATGGCTTTTTGTGGTTCAATCAATACTCGGCTATTCCCTTGATAGACTTGGAGTACGCTGTCTTGCACAAAAGAGACAGATAGCTGATTTCCTAATACCTCAAGCTGTTTCTTAACAATCGAAAAGCCCCGTGCATCCATATCGATACAGGTAACATTCATGGGCAATGTGTAATTGTCAGTGACAAACGCCAAAACATCTGGCGAAGTCCCTATTCCAAGGACAGTAATCGGTAGGGCGATATCTTTTTCCCATTCCTGAGCGAATTTGAATAGACAAGATGCCATCTCCTTGCCTCGTTTTCGGAGTAAATTCATAAAAGGAAGTCGAAGCACCCATTCATCAATCATCTGTCCAAGTGGACTATCACCATGAGGAATGCCCTCACAAATATAGTTAAGGAGTTCGTAATCTACCTGATAACCAAGTGGCTTTGTATAGGCTTTATCATTTGCATAACTCAGCATCAAATATGGAAAACTTTGCCGAAATATATAAGCTCCAATCCCGGCTGCTTGTCCGGGATTGGCATGTATATGTTGTGTCAGCAAATGATGAAGGGCATTGCAGGCATTGGTAACTTGGTCTTGAAGTGTCTGATTAGGAAGCCCATTTTGGATAATCTGGGCAATGGACTCCATTTCTGCCTTAAATGCTGCAACCCCCGATATAATTTCTGGTGAAAGAGTGAAACCAACGTGACCTGTACGTTGAACTCGTCTTGCTGATAGGGCGTTATTGGTTTTTAAGAATGACCCATCTATCCTTTCTCGGATGCGTTGTGCCATGAGGCTTGCTAATGAATGGTAAAAACGAGTGGCGAACCCGGGAACAGAAGCGCAGAAATTATCAATCATATCGCCTTCCGTTATGTCAATTTCTAATTCTGTGTTGGCGATGATAGATGAACTTGCTCCTGACTCTTCTAGGAAACTTAATTCCCCTAAAATCGAGCCAGGACCACAGCGAGCAATCGTTACTCCATTGATCTCAACCCGAGCAATTCCGGAACTAATTATAAACAGCCCTCGTTTAGCCTTCTCTCCTTGTGAGACCACCACATCATTTTTGGCATACCTCACACGACGAGATGCTTCTATAATGTACGCTTGATCGTCAAGGGTGAAATATTTAAAGGGAATCATACCTTAACCTCCAAATTACTACTTTCCTGATCGGGAGCAAAATCATTTAATAACTGTGCATAGATGGATGGTTTTCGTTGTAAACGTTCTTGATCAACAATCGCAATACTGGTAAACTTCCCCTTAATCCGTTCAGCCCACGCAACACGTTGAATATCTTTGCCAGAAAGCATAAAGATTTGTTGTTCATCCGTAAACATATTCATCATAATAATAATTGTTTTTGGACGTTTTGCAACAAACACCTGCTTAAAAATCAAGGGGAGATCGCCACTGTATAACTCAATAATCAAACAAGTAATATCTAAGCACAGATAAGCTTCCAATTCTAGTGCCAAATGTTGAGTCGTAATTCCGTGACGTGCGTTATAACCGGAGACAATGACATAGCTCGGCTCAGTAATATCAATTCCATAATGCTGGGTAATCCATGCGCAACACAACACGACCGCAGGAGCAATGACCTCGAAGCGATAGGTACGATAGGCTAATCCCAAGTAGGATAAGAGATCGTAAACTTCAGGATTCCCCTCAACAATTAGGGTAATATCATAATACCCCTGAATATGAAGCTGGCTTAACTTTTGGTTGATGCGATCGATATTGACTTGATACCTTTCCCAATCATACTCTAGTATATGGAGTTCTCCTTGCAGTCCGACATCTTTGATGAGTTCATACACAAAATCAAAGGTGAGAATTAGGGGAGCTTGAGCCATCAGTGCGATCGCCTCTTGAGTGAGCATAGCTCTGATCGGAGCAATCCCAATAATATGTATAGATTGTTGAGCTAGGGTATTCTGTCCGACAAAAAGCCCATACTCTTGATCGTGTTGATGAAGCACGCGGCGACGAATGTATTTATGCGGTAGTATGGCGAAAACATGACGATCTGACGATGAATTTTCAAGGGACATGTAGGGATCGAATACCGAAGCGTTTAGATCCTTGACCTCGATAATTTCCATCCGTCTATATCGTCGATAAAATTCCCGGATAATCTCGGTTGTAGCGGCGTTCGCTTCGTCTATAATAATCGGTTTTTTATTCCAAATTAAGATATGGAGAAACCGTTCTACAGTATCTTGAGAATAATCATGCGAACCGGAAAGTAAGGCATAGCCATCAGCTAATAAAAGCAACTGCCATTGCCTAGTGCCAAAAGGGATATTTATGGTGTCATAAATCGCTTTACTTGCTAGGAGATATTCGGGAACAAGTACTTCTTTTGCCAAATTACCATCTATCATGTCGGGATATGTATATGGACTTCACTTATTTGCAAACTGTCTCCACTCATTTAGGATTGATACAGCTAGAGGTTGATGTATCTTCCATAGAATCGTTTGTATTTCTGGGTTTGAGCAGGTAGCAGTTCCTCAATCGCGGTCTAGTTGAGCGAACTTTTGTGTCTCTAGTTGGGCAATGTCCTTCATCGAATTATGCAGCCACTCTTGAACAGACAATTCCCACCCCTGTGTAAACTCAGTGCTTAACCAAGTATCCACAATTTCCTGAGCTACCTGGGGTGTGGTTACTAACCCTCCTAAAGTCAGAATGTTAGAGTTGTTGATAGAGCGGGACAGACGGGCAGCTTCAGCATTCTCACAAACCGCCGCATATATACCCGGGTGCTTGTTGGCGACAATCGCCATTCCCATACCACTAGCACAGAACAAAATACCCCGATTTACTTGGTGATTCGCTACCTGCTTGGCTACCAAAGAAGCCGTCTGATAATAAGGTGTTTCTGCATTGCGATCGCTGACACCTACATCCTCGATTTCCCACCCTTTGTCAAGTAGGTGGTTTTTCACCTCTTGTTTGAGGTCAAATCCATGATTATCAGAACCCAGGGCAATTTTCATAACACTATCTATATTTAATATTTTTAGTTTATTGTAATGCATTTAATTTGATCAGGCAATCTTGGTTACAGCTATTTGCCCACATTCCGCACTTCAAGTTTAAGCACAAAACACTACATCGCTAAAAACGGGGGTAAATCGGAAAAATTGGACTATTGAAGACTAAATAAAAATGAAACACAAATTATAGCACTACGCACATACGTTAGGATATTTAGCTGTGATCAGGAATCTAAGCATGTGCCATTCCTTCTTTATATATGTGTAATATCTGCTTTTGTCAATGCTTGGTAATAATTTTTATTGTAAGTTTAACAAAATACATGGGTTCAACGGGATATAGGGAGTGAGACGAAAACCAGGAGTTATACAAAGTTTTACGAAAATTCAAGGGGTTTAGCTGTGTCGATCTTATTTTTACCCAAAAAATACCCACCATAAATAGTATACCGGAACATCGCACAATCTCCTCACAATCGCCGTAAGCCTTTAAAATTCGTAGTTTTTTCTCAAAAAAAGGTAAAAAACGAGCAATCATGAAGTTTTGTTGAGAGCTGTGCCTGATTGAAAAATTTAAACCATTCTGGGAGAAAGAATCATTTAACTTATCAGAACTTGACAGGTTTAGGAGAAACGACATTATGTAGAGACGCGCCAGGGAAAGTCTCTACACAGATTGTACGGGCAGATCAACATGGACATCTAGATCCAGTAGTCTTTCTGATTCCCCGATATCTGCTCTTTCTGGGAACAAGCTAAAGTCCAATCTTCAGCCCGATAACGTCGCTTATAGTCGTGTTGAGGCAGTCGCGGCTGATGAATGATCCATGAGGCATGATCCATGATTCCCAAATTAATGATATTGTTAAGGAATCGTTAAGTTTAATTAACGATTCCCGCTTGATTTGCGTTAATACAAGTCGAACTGACTGCCACTATCAGGAGTAAGCTAATACCCATGATTCTCCAGCCACCCCACTCCTCTACCCCCAATCCTGCTGAATCTGATCAGATTGTCAGCCAACGCCCCGACAAACCTGAAGAAGCTTGCGGGGTTTTTGGTATCTATGCACCGGAAGAAGATGTCGCGAAGCTAACTTACTTTGGTTTGTTTGCCCTGCAACATCGGGGTCAAGAATCAGCGGGGATTGCCACCTTTGAGGGAGAACAGGTGCATCTCTATAAGAATATGGGACTTGTCTCCCAAGTCTTTAACGAAGAGATTTTGAACCAAATGCCCGGAACAATAGCGGTGGGTCATACCCGTTACTCGACAACCGGGTCGAGTCGGGTTGTCAATGCCCAACCTGCTGTGGTGAATACCCGCTTAGGTTCTTTAGCTTTAGCACATAATGGTAACTTGGTCAATACCAGCGAGTTGCGAACAAATTTACAAAACCGCAACTATGATGAGTTTGTCACCACGACAGATTCTGAAATGATTGCCATTGCAATCGGTGCTGAAGTGGATCAAGGGAAGGAGTGGCTAGACGGGGCGATTAGTGCGTTTAACCTCTGTCAAGGCGCCTATAGTTTGGTGATTGGTACACCAGAGGGGATGATGGGAGTGCGTGACCCCCATGGCGTGCGTCCCTTAGTGATTGGTACCTTAGGTACGAATCCGGTGCGCTATGTTTTAGCCTCAGAAACCTGTGGGTTAGATATTATTGGTGCAGAATACTTGCGGGATGTCGAACCTGGAGAATTAGTTTGGATTACAGAAGCCGGGATGGCGTCGTTCCACTGGAGTCGTAAGCCAGAACGCAAGCTGTGTATTTTTGAAATGATTTATTTTGCCCGACCGGATAGCGTGATGCAGGATGAAAGCATCTATAGCTATCGGCTGCGTTTGGGGCGTCAATTGGCAAAAGAAGCACCAACTGAGGCAGATATTGTGATTGCGGTGCCGGATTCGGGTGTACCTGCGGCGATTGGCTTTTCTCAGGAGTCGGGAATTCCCTACGCCGAGGGGTTGATTAAAAATCGCTATGTGGGGCGCACTTTTATCCAACCGACGCAAACTATGCGAGAGTCGGGGATTCGGATGAAACTGAATCCTTTGAAAGATGTTCTTATGGGTAAGCGAGTGATTATTGTGGACGATTCGATTGTCCGGGGAACCACGAGTCGGAAGATTGTCAAAGCGTTACGGGATGCAGGGGCGACTGAGGTTCACATGCGCGTTTCTGCACCGCCAGTGACTCATCCGTGTTTTTATGGGATTGATACCGATTCTCAAGACCAGCTTATTGCGGCAACCAAGTCGGTTGATGAAATCGCTGCACAAATTGGTGTGGATTCCTTGGCGTATTTGAGTTGGGAAGGTATGATGCTGGCGACTCAAGACAATGCTAATACCTTCTGTTCGGCTTGTTTCACCGGAGATTATCCGATTCCGGTTCCCGAACAGCTTAAGCGGTCTAAGCTGATGCTGGAAGAAGCGAAGGTTTAAGCAAATCACGAAGAAAATTTCTTGCTTTCTGCTATAAATCGGGCGCACGGAGCGTTATCGATTTCCGAACTATGGCAAGGGGTTTTCTGGGCAAACATACAGTTGACGCAGGTTTTGGTCAGTTCAGGGATATTCTCTACTATGTGGCTAAGCAACGCGGTGTTTACGTCGCTGAAGTTGACCACCGAGGTACATCTCAAACTTGTCCAAATTGCCGCATCGAAGTCAGAAAAGAACTGTCTGATAGGTGGCACAGTTGCCCAGAATGTAAATACCATCTCGATAGAGATATAGCCTCAGCACAAGAAATTTGTAACCGAGGCTATGAGCAACTGAGTACCCAGGGACTCTGGGGGAAAGAAATTGGCTGTCAAGTCGGGCTGTCGGGGGCTTTTAGCCTAGATAAGTGGCGTAGGGCAGCAATGTCTAACAGCGATGTTGGAAGCCTACACCATAATCTCTGATTTGGTGTAGGAGGATGTCACACGAGCAGTGGATGAGGTATCCAGCCTAAAGTATCTGGCACGCGATCGCAAGGGCAAAGCTCTAAAGTCTTTGAAAAAAGTCTGCCAGCATATTCAACAGGTGGGGATTACTCTACAGGTGAAGAAGAAAAACGGACACCTGATTGCCAAAAACTGGGATTATCCCGAATTTGCCGTCGGTCCCAATGAAAAGAAAGAAGTGGGCTATCGTCAGTTATGGCATTATGAATCTCCTGATAGCGACACATCGGATATTCCCGAAGACTTGATTATCGCCCATGAGGTGACGGCGGATGAATTTGAAGGGGTGATCGATACGTCGATTGAGTATGAACATGAATTGAATATTTCCATGTTCCACTCCGATGAAGTGAATGAGGAAGCGATTTTATTTGCGAATTGGGCAGATCGACTACTTCATGATGCGATTATCTCCCATCGGCATATTTTAGCCGGGAGTCCCTTATCCTGGTTAATGCAGCTTCCTTTTGCTGTGGAAATCCTTTGTTCAACGGCTGACGAAACGGAAGTAGTGACAGAATGTTCAGCAACCTGTATTAACTACAAAGATTTCGAGAGCAAAGTGATCCGTCGTTCATTTACCTGTCAATTCCATCCAGAACTCCTCCAAGATCTACGGGATATTAGTCACAGTCATCCTCCAACTTATGATGAGTTAAAGCATGATGATGGCGCTCGTTTATTTGCCCGACTATTGTATTCTGGGATGCAGGAATAAGGGCATGATCAAGGGAAGCTGGGGGAGCTTCCCTAAAATTATGACCCGAGGAGCGCGATCGCACCACAGCAAATCTGTCCGCCTGCATTACCTGTGGGTTGACCAAAGTCAAGCTTTTTTCATGAGCAACCCTTCCTCTTCTGCAAATTCCTATTACTCGACTCCCAATTCAGGAGCAGTTTCTGATTCAAAATCGGATTCTGTGCCTCGAAGTTCGTTATCAGTCTCCGCTTCTAAACCGGATTCTCCGCCTTGAAGTTCGTTGCCAATTTCCGTGCGTTTACGGGTGCGCCAGCTAAGCCTATAGAGGCTAGAGAAATTACAGACACCACACCGACAGATGCAAAACTGGATGGGAAAAATCTGGTACTCATGATTATAATCTCCTTTCCCAAGGGCATTCCCTTCTCAGAGCCTGGGAACGAGGAGAAGACTAGCTTAAGAAAGCAGCAAGACGTTCTGCCAAAACGCGCAGATGAGGTTCCAGAATAAACGAATAGTGATGTCCTGGAACTGGAATCACGTCAATCTCTTTCGCATCTAAAATAGCAAACAATTCCACCCAAACTAATTGAGGATCAGGGGCGTGTAAATGCTTCTCCTGCGCCCGGAAAACGGTAACTTTTCCGGGATATGGCTGGCGTTTATAGGCATACGTGGCTTTTAGTGTTCCCACCAATACATCTAAAATACGCCGATTTTGTTCCTGATTGCCTTCAGTGGGAAAAACTCCAACCTGTTGCGCTTTAGCGAGAATGTAGTCGATTTGTTCGGGAACTGTTAATCCTTTTAATTCATCGGGGGAAACTAAATTATCTTGACCAAACATACCCCCAAATACGCGGGAACAAACCCCCACTAAGTAATGATCATCAATCTTTTTCCCTTGATCCAGTATAATCGGTACCCAAGAGTCTAAAATAGCCAGCCGACTGACCTCTTGACCCTGTTTCTGTAACTGCTGGGCAACCTCATAAGCCACCACTCCACCAAATGACCAACCACCAATTTGATAGGGTCCTTCGGGTTGCACCTCTCGGATGGCTTTGACATAGAGATGTGCCATATCTTCAACCCGAGTTAATGTTTCCTCCCCCTGATTAAACCCTTGGGCTTGTAAACCATAAAAGGGTTGGTCTGTACCTAGATAATCCGATAACTTCAGATAACATAGTACATTTCCGCCGGCGGGATGGACACAGAAAAATGGGGGTTTGGTTCCCTGAGGCTGAATGGGTACGATTGGAGAATAGGACTGAACCTCGGAACGGCTGATAACATTAGCTAATTCGGTAATCGTGGGACTCATAAACAGAGTGGTTAATGGCAATGTTTGACCAAACTGTTGCTGAATTTTTCCCATTAATTTCAGGGCTAATAGGGAATGACCACCACGTTCAAAGAAGTTGTCATTGATGCCGATTTGGTCGATGTCTAGTAAGTCTGACCAGATTTTCGCTAATTGTTGTTCCTGATAATTCCGAGGGGCGATAAATGTCGTTTCTCCACCAAAACTGGCGGGGTCAGGTGCAGGAAGAGCGCGACGATTGACCTTACCATTTGGCGTTAGCGGTAAAGAGTCTAAGCTGACAAAAGCAGCAGGAATCATGTAATCGGGTAGGGTTTCTTTGAGGAAGCTACGTAAGGTACGGGGAGTGGGTTTTTCTTGAGTTGATACTAAATACGCGACTAACTGTTTCCCCCCCGATTTCTCGTTTCTGGCAATGACGACGGCTTCCCGTATTTGCGGATGTTCGGTCAAGGCATTTTCAATTTCTCCGAGTTCGATACGGAAGCCGCGAATTTTGACTTGATGGTCAATGCGGCGTAGGTATTCAATTGTTCCATCGGGACGATAACGGGCTAAATCTCCGGTTTTATACAATTTTGACCCATGATATGTCTGTCGGGATTGGTTTTGAAAGGGGTTAGCAATGAATTTTTCTTGGCTTAATTCGGGACGATTCAGATATCCTCTGGCGACTTGTACGCCGCCAATATGAATTTCACCGGGAACGCCAATGGGAACCGGGTGTAAATAGGGATCAAGGATATAAATTTGGGTATTTGCCACCGGATGTCCTATGGGAACGATGCTTGAATTACTGTCTCGTTGACATTGCCAATAGGTGACATCAATAGCGGCTTCGGTGGGACCATATAAATTGTGGAGTTCACAGTCTAACCGAGAAAAGAAACGCTCTTGGAGGTCAAAGGGTAAGGCTTCGCCACTGCAAATCACTCGCTTTAGGGATTGACAACCGTTGACTTTGGGTTCTTCTAAGAAAAGTTGCAGCATGGAGGGGACAAAGTGCAGTGTGGTAATCTGCTGCTGGGTGATTAGATTAACCAAATATAGACTATCTTGATGTCCCCCCGGTTTAGCCACAACTAAACAAGCCCCCGTCATTAATGTCCAGAAGAATTCCCAGACGGAAACATCGAAACTAAAGGGAGTTTTTTGGAGGACAGAATCTTCGGGTGTCAGTTGATAGGTTTGTTGCATCCATAGCAAACGGTTACAAATTCCCCGATGGGTGTTCATCGCCCCTTTAGGTTTACCTGTTGAACCGGAGGTGTAAATAACGTAAGCTAGGTTTTCCGGTTGAATCGTGCTATCAGGATTGTGGTTATTTTCTGCGACAATATCTTCCCATTGGGTATCTAAGCAGATTATTTGGGCGGTGGATTTAGGTAAGTGCGGAACTAAGGGTTCTTGAGTGAGTAATACCGGAACTTGGGAATCTGCCAGCATGTAGGCAATGCGGTCAACTGGATAACTCGGATCAATGGGAACATAAGCCCCTCCAGCTTTGAGAATTGCTAAGAGTCCCACAACCATTTCTAGGGAACGTTCGACACAAATCCCGACTAAAGATTCGGGTTTTACGCCTAATTTTTGCAGGTAATGGGCGAGTTGATTGGCACGAGTATTTAACTCTCGATAGGTTAATTGTTCCGATTCAAAGATGACAGCAATAGCATCAGGGGTTTTCTCGACTTGGGCTTCAATGAAGTGGTGCAGACAGCGAGATAAATCATAATCGGTTTGGGTGGCATTCCAATCCTGTAAAATGTGCTGTTGTTCAGCGTCACTCAGCACAGGTAATTGACCCACAGGTTGGTTGGGATTGGTGATAATTGCGGTCAGTAAATTCTGGTAATGCTGGATAATCTGGGATATTGTATCAGCGTCGAATAAATCGCTGCTGTATTGAAGAGAAATCAGCAAGGAATCAGTTAATTCAATAATCTCTAGGCTGATGTCAAATTCGACGCTGTGCTGAGGGAGTTGAAAGTAGCTAACTTTTAGTGTACCGCATTGAGTTAGCTGATTATTAACCGTTGCCTCAAGTAATTGAGAAATTGTTGACAATGACTGCCAATTCTGAAACGTAAATGAGGCTTGGCAAATCGGGGAATGACTCAAGTTAGACGCGGACGGTAATTCTTTGACTAATCGGGGGAAGGGATAGTCTTGATAATCTTTGGTTTCAGTAACCGTCTGATGCACTTGTTGGAGAACTTCAGCGAAGGTTTGATTGCCAGAAATTTCATCTCTGGTAACCGTTACGTTACTGAAATCCCCAACTATTTTGGCAAATTCCGGTTGAGTTCGGGGACTATTCGGGATGCCGACTAAAATATCAGATTCTCCGGTATAGCGGTAAAGCAATACTTTAAATGCCGTGAGAAGAACCGTATCCAGAGAAACCTTTGATTGCTGTGCTAGTTGGTTGAGATTTTGGGTTATGTTCTGATCAAGTTTCAATTGACAAGCAGAACCTTTATAGGTGCGTAATGGGGGACGAGTCGCACTTCCTGGTAAGTCTAATACAGGCAACTCTCCGGCTAATTTGTTGTGCCAATAGGTTTTAAGTTGTTCGGATTGGGCAGGATTTAAATGATGGGTTGTTAGCTGTACCCAGTTTTGATTAGACTGATTCAGCTTACTTTTCACGGAATCGGGAAAACCTCTATCCATCCCCCCTTGCCCCCATCCCCCCTTGCCTCCATCCCTTTTTGCCTCCATCCCTCTTTGCCTCCATCCCCCCTTGCCCCCCTTTGAAAGGGGGGTATAAGGGGGGTATAAGGGGGGTATAAGGGGGGTATAAGGGGGGTTATAGAGAGGAGGCTTTGAATTCTCTCCATTAAGAGTCAGGGAATCGCTATAAAGAATTAAAAATTCATCGATTAAGATAAATAAAGATTCTTGATCACTGGCTATTTTATGAACTGTTATTAACAAAATATGGTCAGTTTGGGAACGACTCAATAGCCTAACCCGTAACCCGGAATTCTGTTCTAAGTTAAAGGGAACAGTCGCCATCTGTACCAGGGTTGTATTCAAATCCTGCCAACTTTGGTTAGAGACATCGATCGCGTCAAAATCCACCGTCATTGTATCGCTGATTTCCTGAGTCAATTGACCGTCGCGATCGCGGAAGGTACTCCGTAAGCTGGGATGACGATCAATTAATCGTTGAAACGCCCTGACTATGGCGTCTAGATCGACCGGAGATTGAATCCGCAAGCCGATGGATCGTTTATCATGAAGTCCCTGGGAAGCTAACTGATACAGAAACCAATGAGTCTGTTGAATGGGGGATAGGGGAAAGGATTGGCTTTTGCTGAGTAATTGAGTCATTTTTCTTGATTAACTAAAAGGAACAAGGAATAAATAAGGGATTATTTCACTGTATTTTGTTTAGCATTTATTTGACTTTTCATGAGATTGGGATAACCTCTATCCATCCCCCCTTGCCCCCATCCCCCCTTGCCCCCATCCCCCCTTGCCCCCCTTTGAAAGGGGGGTATAAAGGGCGGTATAAAGGGCGGTATAAAGGGCGGTATAAAGGGCGGTATAAAGGGCGGTATAAAGGGCGGTATAAAGGGGGGTATAAAGGGGGGTATAAAGGGGGGTATAAAGGGGGGCAAGAGAGAGAAGGCTTTTCACTCCCACCTTTTCTAAAAAAGTCTGGCATTTATTTTTGCAGATAGCGTTAAAATCAGACATTTTTAAGCGGTTTTATGGGCGAGAAAAACTTGAGATACTAAGTAGATGAGACCCCCCGCCGCCATACCCGGAAGCACCTCGTAAACTATACCCGATAAATTCAGTCCCAACTTCCAGAACAACGCCGCCGCAATCCCCCCTAACATCATCGCGATCGCGACTGGCGTGATCACCGATTTTTGCCAAACCCGCAAGATTAATAGAGGTCCTAAACCTGAAGCTAGAACTGACCAAGAGAACGTAATCAAGGCAAAGACATTATCATCTCCGGCTAAAGCAATACTCAAGATAATTAACGTCACCGTTAATGTCCCTAACTTGGCATACTTATACGAATGTGCCAATCCCGGAAACAAGTCTTGAGTTAATGCGGCTGAACAGGACAAAATTTGCGAATCTGCTGTCGATATTGTAGCCGCAAATAGTCCAGCTAGCATCAGTCCAACTAAAATAGCCGGCAATAATTCCAGGGCTAAATAAGGTAGTGCCAATTCTGGATCACCATTGGTTAACAAATCGGGCAAAAGCACCCGCGCCGCCATCCCCACACCCATGGCTGAAAACGAGGTGAATAACGCACAAATCACTTTAATATCCCGGGCAAAACCGATATTCTTCGCCGAATCAATCGACATCGCCCTGACTAAAATATGAGGTTGTCCCACGACACCAAATCCGGCTACAACCCAGCAAATTAAAAAGGGCAAAAATCCCCACTCTAGATTCTGTGGACTTAAACTCACCAATTCTGGGTCAATTGCTGCAAGCTGTGTCCAAAATCCAGCCAATCCGCCACAATTTGCAATCGCCACCACCACCAACAGTACCAGGGAACCAATCATAATCGTGGCTTGCACCGCATCTGTCCAAATTGAAGCCCGAATCCCCCCCGAAAAACAGTAAATCACCACGACAATTGCGCCAACAATCACACCGAGGGAACAATTCCAATTAAACACCGCATGAAGCGCCTTACCTCCAGCAACCAGTTGCGCCGCCGCATAAGAACCCAGAAACGCGATGGTAATTAAAGCCGAAATTGTGGTAATCCAGCGAATTCCTTTCGTTTCTTGACCCAGGAAAGAAGACACTGTATCGGCAGAAATTTCTTCAGAAACCAGTCTTAATCGTTTAAACACAAACCACCAAGCAATATAATCTCCAATTGCCCAGCCAATGGTTAGCCAAATCGCCGATAGTCCAATCGTATAAGCAAAGCCAACCTGACCAATAAATAGTAACCCACTTTGACCCGTCGCCATAGCGGAAAGGGCGACTAGCCAGGGATTCACATTTCGGCTGGCAAGGAGGTAATCGGTTGTCGTATTTTTCTGTTGAGTTGCCGAGTAAATACCGACTCCGGTAAATAACAAAAGAAATAAAATAAATGTTGTTGCAATCATTTTGATTAGTGATTGGTGGTTGGTTTTGTCAGGGTGGGTTTGACGATTCTCACCCCGCTGTAACTAAACCCGTCCCCCTGTAGAGACGTTCCATGCAACGTCTCTACAGGATTAATCTCCCCCCAACTCCACCAACTTACCAATATTAAAATCAATCCTGATCCAGCCCTGCATCCGGCGCAGATTATCCAGCAATAATAAAGGAATTTGCCAATAGTGTACCATCAAAAAGGGGAGGGGGTCATCCACCTGAAAAATGGCATCTTTACCGCCAAAAACTGTCTTAAACCAGCGATTTATATCCCCAAACGAGCGAATCTCATTCAACCGCCAAACTTCGTGATATAACCAATAGGTTGGTTTACTTTCCGGCAAGGGCTGCAAGGGTTCAGGTAACGGCGTGTCACTCAAATACGCCTCTGCTACTCCTGGATGGTTATAAAACATGGTAATAGCCGAATGAGTGCGAGGATTACACTCGATCGCGTAAACCGTCCCATCCTCTGCCTTGATAAAATCAAAGGAGGCTTGTCCCGTCAGATTCAATCCCTGGACAAACCGACTCACCCACTGCAAAATATCCGGCTGATCCACGTTTTCATAGTTCACTTGAAACGCCGATGATTCACAGCAGCAGTGCAGTCGTAATTCCCCATTCCGCACTGTACTATGAGTACAGTATTCCGTTCCCGGAATAAACTCCTGCATAATCCAGGGTTTCTCCTCACTGATGGGCAAACTATTGACAAATGCAGCAGTTTCTGATGGAGTTTCACAGGGAAGTTTCGTTAAGTTTAAACGCCGCACAGAGTCGTAGGGAATGCTTTTCAGGATATACTTTCGGGTTTCCTGAGAAAAGTCAAAATCAATCACCTGTTGCGGGTGAGTAATTTTAAAGGATTTCGGTACAGATAAGCCAAATTCTCGTGCTTTTTGGGCAAAAGCAAACTTATCATCCAGAAGTTGGGTAACATCTGGATCAAAGTGGAACACTTCACAACAACCCGATAACACAGGCTTGGCTAGAGAGTCATAATAACTAGCGACGGGACTACAGACGGGAACATAAACATCCACATTTTCTTGTTTCGCGATCGCGAGTAAGGCTTGAATGTAGCCATCGGGATCTTTGTTGGGCGCAGGAACCGTATAAAAGCGATCAACCGCCCGGGAAAATCGATGTCCCACTAACCAATATTTATGACTTTCCACTAAAATAACCCGATGTCCATCGGCGGAGAATGACCGCGCCAGTTGCAGCGCTTTGGTCATTTTCCCCCCAGTGAGCATAATAGTTTTAGGATTGGGGTTAGCAATCTTAGGTTTCTGGAAGGGGCGGGTGAGACTATCCCACAACAGCGCCACGACGACAGTGGTTAAATTTAACGGAAACGCGAAGGCGAGTAAAGTTAATGTCCCCAGGTTTTGCAGTACAGCGAGAATACGTGATGTTGTCATTTGTCATTTGTCATTTGTCATTTGTCATTCGTCATGGCAAAAGTCGTAGGTTGGGTTGAGGAACGAAACCCAACGCAAGCGGGTTAGCTTAAACATCTTTTACTTTCCCTGACATGCTTCCATTGAGGGTTGAGTCGGGGCGGGTTTAGTTACATTTTGGTGGGGTAAGCAAGGATAGTTGTCAAACCCGCCCCTACAGATGTGGGTTTAAACCCGCCGGATTAGGGTCAAACCGTCACGCAACGGTAATACAACCTGTTCCACCCTAGGATCATCCGTAACCACCTGATTAAACTGGGCGATGGCGTCTCCATTGGGTGTCCGTTCTTCGGGTGCTAAATAAACCTGTCCTTGCAGTAAGGTATTATCCACACAAATTAACCCATCTGGTGCTAATAACTGGGTATCCAGGAGCATCTGATAATACTCCACATACTCCTGCTTATCCGCATCAATAAATACCAAGTCAAACGACTCTCCCGCTTCCGCTAATTGACGCAGCGTCTCCAAGGCTGGGGCAACTTTTACGGTAATTTTGCGACCATGAGGTGAAGCTTGGAAACAGGTTTGGGCAAAACTAGCCACATATTCATCCACCTCACAAGCAATGACTGATCCATCATCGGGTAACGCCTCAGCCATGGCTAAGGCGGAATAGCCAGTGAACATACCCACTTCTAGGACACGTTTCGCCCCAGTCATCTTGACAAACATCTTTAGGGTTTGTCCCTCAATATGTCCGGATAACATCTCCTGTTCTAACTGGCGCACTGTCTCGCCATCGGAGAATAGTTTACTCCAGTCTTCGGTGCATGTTTTTTCAACTAAGGCGGCTAATGCTGGAGAATCTGGAGTGGTATTTTGATTCAGGTAGGGTTCGAGTTTAGCCGCGAGTTGATAGGCTTTTTGCAGAGAACGCGCCAGTTGCGGATGTTGTGCTGCGTCTACTAATTCCAGGGTTTGTTCAAGGTGTTCCACCAGAATCCCTAGGGGAGTAACCGCTCGCTTTGTCGCGTCTTTTGTTATAGTTTGCATGATTTGTTTCCTAAATAATTTGGCAATCTGTACCAGACGTTCCATGCAACGTCTCTACATTGGGGGATAGAATTATTCCAAACCCAAATCATTGAGATACATTTCTACGCCAGCACCAGCATCAGGTAAGGTTGCACAGACGGTTTTATGCTCCCATACCGCCGCTTCCAGTAAATCCGGGGGTACCTCTTGTGCATAATCACAAGCACCGATACCACAGGGTAGAGGTGCCCACAGACCCCCATCTCCCCGCTTACACCGCATATTTTTCTGACCCGCAATCATCAGATCAATGTCTTCGAGGATAGGATGATAGACACTCAACCCCAGAGAGCGAATCAGTGCGATAATGCGATCGCGTTCTGTGGGTTGCAGCCAGCCTAATTTCGTCGCTAAACTAGCGCCGAACGCCATTCCTACCGCTACCGCATGACCATGCATCAACTTGGCGGCGGGTTCATAACGGGGACTCCAGGTGTGACCATAAGCATGAGGGCGATCCTGATACGTCTCGAACATATTGGTTCCCTCATGTTTCATATAAGAGAACAATGCCCGATAAATCACCTCATCAGCAATTTTGGCTAACTCCTCATCGTTTCCTAAGGTAGCGAAGTGAGTTTCAACTAAGCGCGGACCATAGTCTTCGAGCAGTTCAAACAGAACCGGATCATCCGTCACCGCCATTTTAATAATTTCCGCCATGCCATTCCGGATATGACCCGTGGCGAGGGTGCGGAAAAAGGTGCGGTCTACCAAGGTTAGCACGGGCGGATGATACGCCCCAATACTATTCTTAAATTGTTTGCCATTGGTACAGGTACGGGGACTAGGACCTGCATCAATTGCCGCGACTACAGTCGTACCCACCATAATATAAGGCGTGCGGCGATGTTGTAAGGCACAAGCTAATCCCGCCACATCACTGAGAACACCCCCACCAATCACTAAGACGGGTTCATTGCGGGAGACATCACAGCCGTCTTTTCCTAAGAATTCCAGCAGGCGATGCACCGTTTCCGGGGTTTTATCGGCTTCCCAGGCGCGACAGACATTCATCTGGAGGGGAATTTCGTGGGTGTCAAAATACTTACGCACCGATTCCCCGTACAAACTATCTACCGTTTGGTCGATAATGGCAACACAGCGACCTCGACTATTATAGATTTCAGCCAAGGTTGGGTTAGAGGGGTCGAAGACGCCCTCAATTAACTTAACTTGCGCTTTTAGGGTAAAGGTTGCAGTGACTTCAAAGGAGCGATTATCATTCCCCGGAACGATTTCTCCAGATCCGGTGTACCATTCCGAGGTGCGATACTTGGCTCCATGTTGTACCCCAATATTTTGGGTTTCTCTAGTTGGGAATGAGTCGATTAAATCGTCCTGAAGGGTTTCCGTCAGTTCGGTTTGAGGAAAGGTTGTTTGCAGAGTCATTGTCGTTTGGTTTTTCCTGTACTTAATGGTTCAGTCACGTTTGATGTGACAGGGTGTTGTCCATTTCTGAAATTATTGGCAGCGAAAATTAACCCGATTCTGGGGGAAACACTGGTGCCCAAATGGGCAAGTAAGTAATACCAGAGAAGCCTAATGGCACTGACTTAGAATAGGTTCCTCGTCAGCCTTTGAATGCTAGGTGCGATCGCCTGGCTGACTACAACCACTTAATGAGAGCGGCATTCTAGTTATCTCTTCTCTCAAATTGACCCAAAAACCAGGAGTCCTGGCTGATTGGATTCCGTTCAACCAAGGTAGTCATCAGGGTTTATCCTGATTTATGTTTTTCCAATGGGATTGACTTTGGAAAAAAGGACAGAAAACTAACTCCTAAATAGCTAACCCGAAAGCGTTGACGCCAAGTGATGAGAATAAATAATCAATCACTTGACTTGCTTGGCAGATAATCCTGACAAGCTTATCTAGTCTTCAATCAGCAGGTTTTCGGTTAAATAATGTTCTTCATAGACCGTTGGCAAAACGGTGAACAAACTGATTTTTTCAAAGGGTCTTACGTAGACAAACTTGGCTTGAAGCCTATCTTACACCTCACTGGCGCTGTTGTTGCCAACCAATAGTCTGTTTGGTCGGCAGGCTTCAATTTTAAGTTACACCCGTGATTAATTTGCTGATCCGGGTTCAGCGGTTTGGTGGTAAGATCCATCCTTATTATCGCTGCTCGAAATTTTTCATCAATCATGAGTGTGTTACTGATGAATTCACTGATAATCAATCTGCCCGTTTAGCTAATCCGGCGATAGGTTCCCCCCACTGTACTCCTAAGAGTCAGTGCGTGGAGTTGTCACACCAAATAGTTTAGCTAAAGTAAATTATCTCTGACCAGAAATAATTGTTGGCAGGTAATAGAGGTCGTCCTCATTACAAAATTTAATGCACGCTTGTTAGTGTAACGCTTTACGTTTCTTCTTCTTTCTAGTATTTGATAACTTTATAGCTTTATAAAAAAGCAATAAGCAAGCCTTATTTTATCGGGATCTAAAAAAATAAATTCAGTACTATTTGTCAATAAGTAAAAATACTGATGATGCCCAAAACGGTCAATTGCTCAACCTATTCAGTGGTAGTCTTAGCTGGTACTATCTTGTACAACGGGAGCATTCCAATTTGGCGCGTTGGCTCTTTGAATGGGGCTGAAACCCTTGCAATTGCGTTACATTAGGGAATGCTTTGTCCAAAACGGGATGCTCCCTGTACAACGTTAGACCAATATCGTAGTCTGGTCTGATCCGCTGTTGGTGTTTTCTAGACCTTTCCTGTCCGATCTAGCATTGGAGTGGTGCTGTGGGGTCGAATTTTGGGTAACTGAAAAGAGTAAAAATTTTGGAGCTTAATTATGCTAGGAACGGCGTCTGAATCGAAGAAAAAAATCTACCAAATTATATATGGTTCTTGGCAAAGTCAGTGCCTTTATGTAGCCACAAGTTTAGGCATCCCAAATTTGTTGCGATCGGGAGCTAAAACCGTTGAGACAATAGCAGAAAAAACAGGAACAAAAGCAGAAAATCTTTATGTCGTGCTGCGTGCTTTAGCTCATTTAGGCGTGTTTGCCGAAAAACCGGGGCGCGTTTTTGCCCCAACCGAGTTATCGGAACTTCTGCTCACTGATGGTTCTCCATCTGTGGGTCATTTTTTAATGCACATTACAGAACCCAATATGTGGGATGCTTGGCGGGAATTAGAAAACAGTTTAAAGACAGGAAAAGTGCCTTTTGAGTTGGCTAAAGGTCAGGATTTTTACAGTTCCTATATGACCGAAAATCCCAACAGCAAACGCCTGTTTAACAATGCCATGAGCTTTTTAACCAATGAAGCCGTGGAACCCTTGTTTGAAGCTTATGATTTTAGTAGGTTTAAAACCGTGATGGATCTCGGAGGAAATCAAGGTACTTTAATTGCAAATATTGTCAAAAAGTTTGGCTGCAAAGGGATTTTATTTGACTTACCCCATGAAGTAGAAACTGCTCCTAATAATCTTTCCAAATATGGAGTCAGCGATGCTGTACAAGTTATTGGTGGGAGTGCTTTAGACTCATTGCCAAAAGGTGCAGATGCGATCGTAATGAAGTATTTTATATCGGTGTTTAGTAAGGAAGATTCAATTAAGGTACTGACTAACTGTCGGGAAGCTCTCCCAGCAGATGGTAAAGTGATACTTATACAAACTCTAGTTCCCTCTCTCGGCGCACCAGTAGAATATCCAGATGGAACGATACCCGGTTTGGCAGCCGTTCAGATGATGATTACAAATCCAGGAGGTTACTGGCGCACGGAACAAGAATATAGGGACTTGTTTGAAGCGAGTGGTTTTCAACTAGAACAAGTCGTTCATACGGGTACAAGTCTCACAGTTATGGAGTTTAGCCTCCAATAAAATAATGGTATTTTTGATTAACTTCTTGTTCCCCCCCTTTCTTCCCCCTTTTAAAAGGGGGCTAGGGGGGATCTCTTACGAAGTTGCTAAGGAATGTTCAGCGCGATCGCTCTTCCAGCCAATGTTCCAAATCTTGCATCAAGAAGTTAATCACATCCAGGCGGAATCCATCCACGCCTAAATCCAGCCAAAATTGAGCCACCTCTAAAATGGCATGGGCTTGATTCAGTAGCTGCTGGAAGTCGGCGAGTGTACCAAACTGAGGCGCGATCGCACAATAGTCAGAAATATCATAACCCCCGTCTTTCATCGGTGACGGAAAAAACGGGGAAATCCAAACCGCGTCAACCCCCAGGGAGGCGATGTAATCCAGCTTCTGCACAACTCCCAGCAAGTCTCCCCGCCCCATCTCCATCACTATCTGTAAAGCTGCGGATGTAAACCTGATAGATAACGCCACCAATCCTGGGTAGTCATAGCAACACAAAGGACGAATGACTCATGAGAGTCTTAAATCGAATTGCTATAGTTGGGTTCTTCACCAAAGCTTTAAATAAACTATCATCTTTTTCACAGAAACTTTATAGTAAATGGATTATTTTATTTTAAAATAAAAAAGACACCAAACCAGAAGGGAAATACACAAAGAGTATACAGCTTGATTCCCCTGACTTTTACATTGAGCCAATTATTGAAATAAATGGCGTTTAAGAGGATAATGGCTGTGACTCAACTGGATTACGTCTATCACTGACTTATAAAACAGGTATTTCCTAGTTGAGTTGCTTGCCAATTTATTACTCTTCAAGGAGGCATTTATGCTCCGAAAGCACGGACTCGCTGAAAATCTCTTGACGATTGTTACGCCTGTTGTCGCTGGTCTAGCTCTGACGACTTCACCGACTATTGCTGCAACTTTAGCATCTTCTGAGGCAAGAGTCAATCTTGACAATTTTAGCCACACCCCTACCGAAATTTTCACACTCACGGATACTCGCACAAATACGATAGTTACCGATGGGGACGTGACAGCAGACGCCGAAGCCGAAGCCAATTTTACAGCCGATCCGTTTGGGACAACAGAAGCTAATAATTACTCGTGGAGTCAAGCGGAAGGCGAAGGGAGACGGTATCTGGGTGTAGCCGAAAGTTTTGCTGCCATTATTGGTTATGATTTTATCGTCGATGCCGGGGATACATTTGACTTCGATTTTATGGGATTTTTAGACCTAGAAACCTCAATTGATAATCTTCCGGGAGAATATGCCACGGCTGAGGGAATGATTTCTTTGGCATTGTACGACAGTACTAATCCAGGGAATTGGGTGCTGTTAGATTCATTCCTGCTATCTGGTATTTTGGATACTCTCGGAGAGTCTGATACTTTAGATTATCAGTTTTCTGAGAATTTTACATCAAATCTCAGTCGCACCTCTTTAGACACTGACTTTGGCGGACAAGAGGAACTGGCTAAAGCCGTGATCAATGGCTCGTATTCAAAGACGTTTGATAGCTTAACGAAGTTAATTTTAATTGAAGCCAAAACCAATCAAGCCCAAGTTCAAGCTGTACCTGAATCCTCTAGTCTACTGGGGTTACTTGTATTGGGGTTGCTGTTCCTGGGATATGGATTTAAGCAGAAAGGGCGGGTTTAGTGAGTAGGGGCTTGGTTAGGGGCTTGGTAACCAAGCCCCTACTATCTGTTTTCTTTAGGTTTGGTTATGCAGCCGATAATTAATTTCACTGGTAAGCCACTCTTGAAACAGGCGATCGCGGATTTCTTGATAGCGCTGAGGGGTTAATTCGGCAGGAATAAAGGCTTCTACCATGAGGATATGATAACCCAGAGTCGTTTGGATTGGACTAATCACTTCTTTTGGGAGCGCATTAAAAACGGCTGCGGCGATTTCGGGTTTTAATTGCCAACGGTAAACGGTTCCTTCGCAACCACACTGCTGTCGGCGTTTCTCATCACTATCATAGATATGGGCGGCTTGATAAAAGCTAATTTCTCCTTCTTCAATTTCATAGAAGAGTTCTTGTGCCACTGACTCAGTGGGAACAATGATTTGATAGAGTAAAACTTGATCAAACTGAATCCTATTCTGGGCAAAAAACTTCTCCACTTCTTTAGCAAAGAGAGATTCAGCCAATTTTTCCGTCAGCAGGCGATCGCAAATTCCCACTTCCCAATCATCCGGGGAGATCATCTGATCAGCCAGCCAAGCCAAGGTATCTGACGCCTTCTCCAGACGCATTTCATGACGTTGGCGATCGGCTTCTGCTTGAACTTCTTGCGCCGTGACGATTATACCCCCTTCTTGAGCTGTCTGATTAATCACGTTTTGAGATAAAATTTTATAGACTATCTCCTTGATTTGTAGGTTTCGCTTCAAGTGGCTAAATATTTCATCTAAATTGACAGGAACTGTCGAACTCTCGTGCATCGGTATCTCAGGCTGGACGTTCAGAATCTTCGTTCGTAGTTAGCACTTTAGTGCCATAATCATTCGCATAGAGTGCCACACTTCCCGCTACGCTAAGACATAAAGTGTAGTGCTCAATTCGGATGATAACAACTCCTTGGCAACTGGAGATGCCATTCGAGGAAACAAAAATGCCGAAGCAGCTACTGATTAGAGGGGAAAAATTACCACGTCCTCGAATCAATAGCTGATTCACTGAATAGATAACAGTTTTTGAGGTGTACTATAGTGTCGTCTGCCTAGCTGTCTCATCGACAACGATAAACTGCTAGAGGTATCTGGCGACTTTATTAGGACTTACACACAGTCTCTATTTGTAGGGTGTGTTAGCCTAGCGTAACGCACCATTACCTCTATAGATGGTGTAGCTGCCTAAGTCCTGTTTATAAAGCACCCGTTTGGACATAAGCATAAGCATCCGTATAACCCCCTTGGGAGAACGAACGAGCGACAGCAAAACCGTAAACGTTGGCGGCTGTGTATCCTCCACTATAGGAAAAGTTAAGTCCTCTGACAGAAACACTAACGCCGACACCAACCTGAGTTGCTACATCAACACCAACATCGAGAGACGATGAAACTTTAGGAACATAAAGTCCACCTTTTACTTCGCGGTTTTCTGTTGATAAACAGTCACAGAAGCTGATATCTTTAATCTTTAAGTGGGTCATTTTCTTACTCCTTGTGCTCCGAAGTGAAGAGAGTAAACTCCCATAAATATTAGGGATACAGCTCTCCTTGGGAGTTTATATAATCTTCAACTTATCAAGCAAAACTAAATTATTTGGCTGCTCAAGACGAAAAAGAGACTGATAATGTAAATACTCCAAGTTCGGTTAAAGTCACACTGTATTCTCCAGTAGCAAAGGCAAAAGCATCGCCCCAAGCCTGGGTAAACCAAACACCACCATTGACAACTGGGGTTTCCTGAGCGACAATTTCTAAGTGATCTAAATCCGAGATAATCATGATAATTTTCCGGCAAAGAACTAGGTTGAAAATAAGTGGGAAATAGACCCATTAATTTTTGATTGAATCAGGGCTAAGTGCCAGAGTTTGTTGGCTGTCTCAAAGCTAAAGGAACGATGCTTGGATCATATCATCATCACTTATCTCTAAGCCAAAGATTAGTAAACTTAGCCCTTATTCATTTATGGCGACTACCCTCTAACTTAGTAATAGTAGTAATAGGGATAGGTTGATGCCGATGAGCTGGAAAACGAAGAAGCGGCGGCAGTGCTGGAATCCGTGTAGGTGTTGGTTTCGGTCAATGTCGAGGCTGAAGCACCGTCCCAGTAGTAGTAGTAGTCGGAATAACCACGGGCTAAAGAATCAGCATAAGCTCTAGCACTGGCACTATTTCCACCTTCAACCTCTCTTGATTCAGAGACAACTTGCAAATGTTCTAAGTCAGAAATAATCATGACATAACTCCTTTTGTTTGCACAGAAAATACGGGACAAATACACTAGATGATTTTGACAACCTTAGTAATAGTAGGGATAGGTTGATGCCGATGAGCTGGAAACAGAAGACGCGGCAGAAGTGCTGTAATCGGTGTAGGTGTTGGTTTCGGTGAATGTCGAGACGTAAGACCAAAAACCCCGGGCTAAAGAATCAGCAAAAGCTCCAGCATTGGCACTATTTCCACCTTCAACTTCCCTAGATTCTGAAACGACTTGTAAATGTTCTAAATCAGAAATAATCATGACATTACTCCTTGTGGTCAATAAATCGTTAATAAGTTCAAAACCAAACTCTGATGGTTTAAGGGCTGAGTACCCGATTGAGCAAGCCATTTTTATGTGAGATTGCTTACTATTTGCTCGTGGCAGAATCACTAGTCTCTAACCGAGAGCTTCGTGTACTTAGCCCTAATCAACGTCTCGTGACTAACCTTTCACAAAGGTATTCCTCTTATTGAGCAGAAGATGATTGCCTTTTTTGGGATAGTCAAACTTCTAAAATTTTCCGGTGTTAGTAGGAATACGAGCTGGCGCTACCGGAAACATAGGAATAGGAGTCGTTGTAATAGCTGTAGGAATAATACGGATAGCCACGATAGCCGTAGCCGCTATCCGTATCCGTGCGGACGTAAAGGGATGCATTGGTGCGAGAGTAAGAGCGACCATCGGCATTAGCTGATGTTGAACCTCCTGCACTAGCAGAAGCTGTTCCGCCTTCAATACTGTTATCTTCGCGAAGGATTTCCAGATGTTCTAAGTTAGAAATAATCATCGTCTTACTTACTCCAAGTTGCAATTTTTTTGTGGGTTGACAACCAATTTTTTATTTCTTTTCTTTGGTTGTAAGACTAATTTAATACTTGTACCTCTTGACCGTCTTGCCAAAATGGCACGGTTGAATAAAGCTTCGATGAAGATGGAAGAGTGTTTTGTGAAGGAATGATGAAGTTGGTAGTGAGGACTTTAGTCCTCTTGTAAAGAGCGCTGAAGCGCTGACTACAAACAGAAAAGGGCGCACGCCGTGCGCCCCTACGATGCTAATCCATCTAATTTAGGCTAATACGCCAGAATATCACCGGAAAACACGGGAAATCTTCGATAAAAAATCTGTAACGCGAGGTGACAAGGATGAGAATCCCTGGTTCGCTTCACCGCCTCTTACCTGCACAGGCTGCTCGCGCACTCGCTCTAAATAGGCAAGATCCTTGATTTTGGTTAAATGCTGCCTTGATCTTGAGTTATAAGCAGGAGCATGATGGAATTGGCGATCGCGCTGATAAACGGTACTGGCTTCGGGTTCGTTGTCTTGCAGGGATTCACGATGTTCTTTGAGCAGACGGTAATAGGTTCGATAGGCTATATATTCTGACGGTTCGTAGCCAACATCGCGCAAGAGCAAAAAACACGCCCAGGAATACTTCCCATCAAGTATGGCTTCGGTAATTTCACTCAGTTGCTCAGAATCAAGGGTTGTGGCGACTCCGGTATTGCTATCAGAAACTTGATAAACCATGATTAGTCTTCTTCTCTATTAATGTATCGTTGGGTAGTCTGAATGGTTTAAGGAAGCTTTACAATTGCATGCCACCTTTTTGCAGTTGTTTAATCGGATCAAATAGGATGTCCACAATCCGGCGGCGACGCAAGACGATATCTGCACTCGCCGTTTGACCCGCTTTCAAGGGAATCGTGGTCTGATTGTCACGAATCGAGTTCTGCTCCAGGGCGATTTCCACCTGATAAACCGCACCTAGGCGTTCATCGGGTTTACTATCGGGGGAAATGGAGGTAACTTTGCCAGCAATAACCCCGTAATCTTGATAGGGAAAGGCATCCAATTTAACTTGTACAGGCATTCCCGTCTTGACAAAGCCCGCCTCTCGATTGGGTAAAATCGCCGACAGCACGAGGGGTGTATCCTGGGGAGCGACTTCTGCAATGGTTTGTCCCGGTTGCACGACTTCGCCCGGATTGGGCAGATTTAGGGATGAGATGCTGCCATCAACAGGAGACTTCAGAGATAATTGTTGTAACTGCGCCTTAGCGGTAGTCAGGCGATTTTGCGTTTCGTTAATTTTGGCTTGGAACTGAGTGACTTGGACTTGCAGTTGCTGAATTTTTTGCTGCGACTCGAGTAACACCCGATTTCCCTCAGCTTTCTTTTGCGCCAGTTCCGCTTTAAGTCGATCTAATTCAGCGAAAGCTTGCCGTTGTTCGGCTTGGAGTCGCTGGGATGCTGATCGGCTTTGCTGAAGTTCTCCTTTACTTTGGGTAATTTGGTGTTGGCGATCGCGTAACGCCTGTTCCCGTTGAAAAACGAGTTCCAGAGAGATGGCGCCGTCTTCGACCAAGGGTTGCAATCGCGCCAATCGCCCTTGATGCGCCGCGACATCGGTTTCGAGTTCCTGGAGTAGCTGTTTTTGGGTGTTTATCGTCCCTTGATTTTCCACCAACAACACTTCCCGCGCTTCAGCTTGTGCCTTCCCTTGAGCGATCGCAGCGTCTTGGGCTTTAATCTGTGCCGCTAAAACAGCCTCATGAGTTTCCGCTTCTTGGCGGATCTGCTCAATTAACCCCTTTGTCTGTAACCATTCGGTTTTATGGGCGGCTAACTCCTGCTGCAATCGTTGGACTTCATTGGCGGCAATTTCCCGATCTAACTCCACCAAAACCTGACCGGCTTTTACCACCTCGCCTTCTTTAACCGCGATGTTGTCTACTTTACCCGATACAACGGGATGGATTTTATAGACATCACCTTGAGGAACTAACCGCCCTTGAGCATGACCCACTTCATCAATGGTGCCAAAGTTTGCCCATGCGGTAAACGCTAGACAAAAAACAACCCCACCTAAAACCAGTTTGCGGGGTAATGTGGCAGGCGGCTGATCCAGTAAGGTTTGTAGTGAAGTAGACCAATTGCCGTTATTATTAGACACCTCTGTGGCTGAAGTCGCCAAGGTTGAGGAATTTTGTACATTTTCTGGTTGGTGTGAGGATGCAGCAAGGGGTACATTCTCTGGTGTTCTCACCGCTACACCACCATATAGTTTCTTCAGTTGAGTCGCATCAGGCGTCAACAACCTATCGTTTAAGGGCACAGCAGCGCTCAAATGACTTGGCTGCGTTGAACACCCTGAATTAAAAACCCTGAGATCATGGATGTTGATTCTCATTACTCTACCTTGAGAACATCGTATCGTCTATTCACATAAAAACCCCTGTTAATGGTTTGATTTTAGACAAAAACAGGGTAAGCGACCTTTGTGAAAACTTAAGGGAACCTCACTGATTACTCTGGATTGGGTCATTAATTTTACGCAAAAGGGCGATTTTTGTTACAAAAACTTACAAACTTTGAACAATAAGAAACTGAACTCACGCCTTTACCCTAAATAGTGAAAACAAAGGTTGAGGAACGAGACCCAACGCCATTTTTAGCCTGTTGGGAACGTTTACGCTCCACTCAACCGACAAGAACTAAAGTAGAAACACTACATTCTTTTTTAATCGCCATCTGCCTAGGGGTTTTAGACTTACATCACCTTTTGCCTTAATGGAATCCAAAATCGACTGACAACAAGTGTCAATCGCTGATTAAAAATTTGCATCAATCGTAAGTAGGATTTAGCACACCACAGTCTCCTAAAAATTGTTGGCTATATCACCAAAGATGAAAAACAGATTAAAGATCAAGCTGCTGCTGGGCTAGGTGATAATAAAGACCTTGAATAGCGATCAGTTGATCGTGGGTACCCTGCTCAACTAAAATGCCTCGGTCTAACACTAGGATGCAGTCAGCATGTCGAACGGTAGAAAGACGGTGGGCAATGATTAACGTCGTGCGGTTGCGACTGATCCGAGCTAGATTTTGCTGAAACCGCCGCTCCGACTCGGTATCGAGGGAGCTGGTTGCTTCATCAAGTATGATAATACGGGGATCATTCAAAAGAGCACGTGCGATCGCAATTCTTTGCTTTTGCCCTCCCGATAGGGTTGAACCCCTCTCCCCAACTGGGGTGTTGTATCCCAAGGGTAAGGATTGAATGAATCCATGAGCTTCTGCCAGTTTGGCAACTTCGATGACTTGCTCTCTTGTAAACTCTGGATGATAGAGAGTAATATTATCGAGGATGGTGCCGGAAAATAAGAAACACTCCTGAGGTACGACACCAAGCTGCGATCGCAACGACGGGGGCGAAACATGGCGAATATCGTGTCCATCGACACAAATTTTGCCTCGGTCTGGGTGATAGAGTCCTTGGAGGAGTTTGACTAAGGTACTCTTCCCCGAACCACTCCGCCCGACAATCGCCACGGTTTGTCCGGGAGACACCTGAAACGAAATATTTTCTAGGGTGTAGTTTTCTTCCTCGTCACCATAGCGGAAGAAAACACTGTCAAACTCTACCTCTCCTTTTAACTGGGGTAAACCCATCAGCGGTTTTTGCGGATGTTCCTCGGGTTGGGCGAAAAAGACATCATTGAGTCGTTCCACGGATACGAGAACTTCTTGAAACTCATCCCACAGACTCACCAACGCTAAAATCGGACTAATCACATTGCCGATGAGCATGTTAAATGCCACAAATTGACCGATGGTAAGCTGTTCCTGCATGACGAGGGTGGCACCGTACCAGAGTAAGGCGGTGCTACCTAAGCTATTAATTAAGCCACTGGTGGATTGGAGGAAATTACCGAGAATCTGGGCTTTGAATCGCACATTTAACATTTTCGTCAGTCGATCTTCCCAGCGCCAGCGTAGTTCTCGTTCTGCGGCGGAGGCTTTAACGGTGCCGATTCCTGATATCATTTCCACAATCTGGGAGTTTTGTCCCGCATCCTCTTGGAAGATTTCCCGCGATCGCTGACGTAATAATGGACTAGCGACAACGGTTAAAATCGCGATCGGCGGAATCAGTGCCAGTACCAGTAGCGTCAGCTTCCAGTTGTAGTACACCATCAACCCTAAGTAGACAAATACCATTAGGGTATCCAGCCCGGTAATCACCGCTCGGCGGGTGAGAAATGCCTGAATTTTCTGAGCTTCCTGAACTCGGGTGATAATATCCCCAACTTGGCGCGATTCAAAGAATTTTAGGGGTAAACTCAGGGCATGGTTAATAAAGCCACTGATAAAGGTTAGATCTAAGCGATTGGCAAAATAGTCTAAGAAATATTGTCGAGTGGCACTTAAGCCAATCCGCCACAGGTTAAACAAGACAAGTCCCAGGGCGAAGACATTCAGCGTCGTAAAACTGCGGTTGACAACAACCTGATCCAGAATAATTTGGGTAAATAGGGGCGTAATTAGACCAAAAATTTGCAGGAGTAATGACGCCAGCAGAATTTGCCCAATTAAGATACGATGGGGCCACAGGACTTTTAAGAAGCGCCCTAGGGAGTTCTTTTCGTTGGGCGTGGCGGCGAGTTGAGGTGTCGGATCTAATAATAGTGCGTATCCTGTCCAGTTATTGACAAATTCGGCACGGGGGATCAACCGCTTACCCACCGCCGGATCAGCAATTAGGATGCGATCGCTTTTATATTGATAGACGACAATATAATGATTGCCTTGCCAGTGGGCAATCCATGGGTTACTTTGATCCCTTAACCGGTTCAAAGATGCTCGTACTGGAGCCGCTCGAAATCCTAAACGTTCTGACGCTTGGGACAATCCCTTGAGCGAAGCCCCCGCACGCCCCACCCCGGCTAGCTCTCGCAGGGTATTGATACTAAACTCTTTACCCCAGTACCGCCCAATCATCGACAAGCACGCCGCACCACAATCGGCGGAACTCTGTTGTAATACCAGGGGATAGCGTTGCCAAAATCCCTTTCCCCAGGGGCGCCAAGATGTGGGTTGGGGAAAGACGACGGATTCGGCTTCCGTTTGCTCTGTCGGTTCTGGCTGAGTTTGATGCATCAGCGCCGACATCTGAACAGCTAGGGGAATTAAGGGTTTATCGGAAACGGTGGGATGATTCGCTGTTTCCGGTAAAGCGTCTGGGGCGGTTCCCGATAATATTGGGGCGATGGCTTGAGCGGCTTGCCAATGATCGCTCGGCAGTTTATACACCCATAAGTCGGTTTGGGCAATCCAATGGGCGGGAATGGGCTGCGGATATCCCCAGCTTTCACCAATTGTTGGAGGTGGGGGTGATTCTTCCCCGGTTGTGGCGATTTCACCCTGACGTAGCCAGCAGCGATTCGCCTGTAATTGGGTGAGAGTTTCGCCAGGGGGAATCGTGGTGGTAACGAGATAGGGTAATAGTTGCTTGATTGTATGGCTATTGAGCGATCGCAGTTCGGTTTGCGTTTTCAGGAAAATCAAACCTTGTCGCTGTTGAGCCTGTTGTTCACACTGGGCTTTGAAGTGGGGAATCTGCTCAAACCAAGGCTGGAGTTGGGTTACCCGAATCCGAGCCAGGAATCCCGGACTCGCCGCGATCGCACAGTAGGATGAGGAGTGGTGAAAAAATAAACTGTCTGCTCCAAAGGTTTCCCCTTCTGCTAACACAACGGCGGAAACCTCTCGCTGTTTTTGGGGCTCAAAGCCCAAGAGCCTCACCCGCCCCTGACAGACGATGTAAAAATACTCATCATCGGGTATATTTTTCGCTTCCTGTTCCTGTTGGGGGGGATGATAGGCGAATAGCCTTTCTCCAAACTTAAACTCGTACAGTTCAAAGGAGTGACTCAACTCCAATGCCAATTCTGGGGTGATTGACCCTTGGCTCAATTGTTGGAGTATACCTGCAACCCCAATGTCATTGATGGCATTGGGGGGATCAGATAACCCTTGCACCCTATTTGGAGAAACTTTGTTCATGGGATAGAACTCTGAATAAGAAACTCACTGCTGGAATTTTGACATAGATTCATCCCTAATCCATCGCTCAACCTCGGTGGCGAACCGAGCGCTGACAACCCACGCCGTCGGTCTTTTTTACATTACTTTATTTTTTTTTACTTAACGCAATAAAAATAGATGATACTATAGAAACATTGTGAAGAATTTATGAAGAAGTCCATAAAGATTGTATGAAGCGCTAGATTTTACCTTGATTTTCTCTAAAGTTGTAAATTATCCTTAAAATATGTGAAGGATTATAAAATTTTTCTAAAGTTTCGATCCGTTCGTTTTTAACCCTTTACTTCATCGCCGCCCCCGACTGGAAGGTGGCTAGGTTTAATATACATCAACGATGGGGTGCTCGCAGATGCGAAAACTGAAAGCCGGGTTTACAGAAGATAATCATGCCTCTGTGATAAGTCTGGGCTTCGATGACGAGCTTCGGGCTGTGCTGCAACGTTCCAGTCAGGGTTTACTGGATGAGGCAACAGCAGCAGAATTGAGCCAATGCTTTGAAATTCTCGAATTCCAACTCGGAAATGAACTGTCAACCGATACTTTACTGCAACCTGCCCCACAACGGTCTGTTCACTCAGAACATAATCCGGATAATTTAGCCAAAAATCTATATATTATCGGTGAAGGGCGAGTCCGGCTGTTGGGGTTTGATTCAGCAAAGGGACGAGAGGTGTCAGTTGGGGTACTCCAAGGCGGAGACACCTTTGGCGCCGATGCTGGCTGGGGAAATGAATCCCTGCCGTACCAAGTGGTGGCGGGGAGTTCCGGGTGGATGGCTCGCATTGACTGGGAGCAACTGCAACCCTGGTTGGAACGGTGTCCTCAGCTTGCAGCGCAGTGGCGTCAACAAGCACAGCACCGGCAGTGTTTGTCTTTCATGAAAACGTTAACCAAGCTGCGATCGCAAAGTAGCTTAATTTTACAGCAACTCCTTATATATATAGAGGAAACGCAGATTAGAGCTGGGGAATCCTTAGCCGATTTCGCCGCCACTCAACCGGGTTACTTCTGGTTACGGGGAGTTGACACTCCCCCGGTTGAAAACACGGGGGATTCTTCGTTCATCCAATCACCTTAGAGTATTGACTTTCATCAATACACCAGAGGGCGAGTTGTCCCGAAGCGTTTATCCAGTATTCCTGGAGAGTTCCTGTATGCCCTACAGTACGAAGTGCTTCCTTGAGTATGTTGATAGCGGCATTCCAGTCGCGGTCTAAAATATACCCGCACTTACACCTATGTGTTCGTGTTGAAAGGGATTTTTTAACAACGCAACCGCAATTTGAGCAATTTTGAGAAGTGTAGTGAGGCTTAACGGCAACCGTCGCTACACCAAACACTTTGCCAAAATACTCAAGCCAGCATCTAAATTCTGACCAAGCTGCATCACTAATCGATTTAGCTAGGTGATGATTTTTGACCATATTTCGCACTTGCAAGTCTTCATAAGCTACCAAGTCGTTAGACCGGACTACGCACAATGCAGTCTTTACCGCAAAGTCTTTACGCTGCCTACTAACTTTTAAGTGTTTTTTAGCTAACTTTTGTTTAGCTTTCTTGTAGTTGTTAGATTGGGGTTGACCCTTTTTAAACTTCTTAGATACTCTCTTTTGAAGCCGTTTCAGTTGTTTTTCTGACTTCCTTAGAAATCTTGGATTTTCAACTGTTGAGCCATTTGAGTCGGTATAGAAATGATTCAACCCGACATCTAATCCTACAGTATTACCCGTTGGTCTCTTGTCCTCAGTTCGGTCATGGTCTATACAGAACTGAGCATAATAACCATCGGCTCGACGAACTACCCTAACCCTCTTGATTTGAGTGAGTTGGTAGTAGTTCAGGTCACGAGTTCCATAAAGTTTGAACGTTCCCGCTTTGAACCCGTCAGTGAATGTGATGGCGTCACGATTCTCTGAAAGCTTCCAACCTGATGTTTTGTACTCTACAGAACCATGGTTAGGACGATTCTTTTTGTACTTGGGGTAGCCCTTCTTGCCGGAAATTTTCTTTTTACAGTTATCAAAAAACCGACTAATGCTAGCCCAGGTACGCTCAGACATGGCTTGTCGAGCTTGAGAGTTTAATTTCCCCGCCCAGGGGAACTCTTTACTTTTACCAAGAATCGTACAATACTTAGAAAAATCGTTGCGGGTCTTAGCATGACCATCTTCCCAATAGCGAAGACAAGCATTACGAATAAACAGACCAGTACGAATGGCTTCATCAAGCCTTCTATACTGATACTCTTTACCTTTTAGCTTACCTTCTAAGACAATCATTTTACCACGTCAAACTTATGGTACAATTATAGCGAAAGCTGATTAGCACGCTTCAACTAAAGTTGCTAGGCTAGACGCATCGCTCGGCTTCATCCCCCGCTTAAAAGACGGGGGCTTTCACCATCGCTATCTTGTAAAATCGAAAGTCAGGGGAAAACCGATGAACCGAATCGCCTCCCACCGACAATTGGTATCGGTTGGGGATATCCCCAAGGGATACCAAAGGATTGGGTGGCTCAGACAGATTTGTCGGTGTATCGATTACCGCGACAATCCTGGGACGCCGCCCAAGAGATTGTCCCCGCGTTAACGCCAGGGGATGCTCGGGCAACCAATGGCAAACCAGCCAAACCCGCTTTAAAATCATCACCTAAAAAACGTTTAACCCCAGCATCGCCGCCTCCGTCTCCCACAGCCCCAACTCAAGCTGAACCCATTACCCAACCCCAGTCCTCTGATACCCAACCCATCGCCTTTCCCCAACCGGCGACAAAGCGATACCAGGGGCGACAGTTTTGGGGTGGGTATCCGTTTATTCAGCAGCAGAGTTCCTCAGATTGTGGACCTACCTGCTTAGCAATGATTGGGCGGTACTGGGGGAAACGGTTTAGCATCAACACCCTGCGGGAATTAGCCGGTGTGGGGCGGGCGGGAGCGTCTCTGACGGGATTAACCAAAGCAGCTCAAACCTTAGGCTTTCAAGGGACGCCGGTGCGGGCATCCTTGAGTCGCATTGCCGAGCAGAAGCATCCTTGGATTGCCCACTGGCAAGGAGACCACTATGTCGTAGTCTACCGCGTTAAGGGCGATCGCGTCCTCATGGCTGATCCGGCGATGGGTAAGCGCCAAGTTCCCCGACAAGAGTTTTTGACAAATTGGACAGGGTATGCATTGCTGCTGGAACCCACCGCCCAACTAGCAGCGATGCCCGACGAAAAACTGTCCCTGAAACGCTTTTGGGGATTGCTGTGGCCCCACCGAGGGATTCTGCTCCAGGTAATCTTGGCGTCGTTGCTGCTGCAGGTGTTTGGGCTGATTACGCCCCTGTTTACCCAAATCATCCTTGACCGGGTGGTGGTGAACAAAAGTTTAATCACACTCCAGGTGTTTGCTGTAGGACTGATTATCTTTGGGATATGGAGTATTGGTTTGGGTGCCACCCGCCGCTACCTGATGTTTTATTATTCCAATCGCCTGAGTCTCACCTTTATCAGTGGGTTCATTAACCATACCCTGAGTTTACCCCTGAAGTTTTTTGAATCGCGCCAGGTGGGGGATATTATTACCCGGGTGCAGGAAACGGGGAAAGTTAAAGCATTCTTGACTCAGCAAGCCATTGGCACTTGGCTGGATGTGTTGATGGTGTTTGTCTATGCTGGGCTGATGTTCTACTACAACTGGCAACTCACCCTGTTGGTACTAGCCACGATTCCCCCGATTGCTATCTTAACGGTGGTTGCCAGTCCCTTTCTGCGTCAGAAGTCGCGGGAAGTGTTTAAGGAAGCCGCCGCCCAAAACTCCTTGTTGGTGGAAATGATGAATGGGGTAGCAACGGTTAAATCCACAGCAGCGGAACAAGAGGTGCGTTGGCGCTGGGAAGAGCGGTTCACCAGCCAGTTAAATACCCAATTTCAAGCCTTCCACCTGAGTAATGGTTTGCAGGCGGTGAGTGGGTTGTTTAATACCTTGGGGAGTACGGCGTTACTCTGGTATGGGGCGACGTTGGTGATTCAGGATCAGCTAACGATTGGTCAGTTTGTGGCATTTAATATGCTCATTGGCAAAGTGACCAGTCCCATTTTATCCCTGGTGGGGCTTTGGGACCAATTTCAAGAAATCCTGGTGTCTGTGGAACGGCTCAATGATGTCTTTGGTACGCAGCCGGAGGAACATCCCCAAGAACCGATGTTGACATTGCCACCCATCCGGGGAGATGTTACTCTGGATAATTTGACATTCCGCTATTCGGATGAAGAGGAACGGAATGTTCTGGAAACAATTTCTCTAGATGTGCGGGCGGGAGAAACCATTGCCCTAGTCGGGCGCAGTGGTTCGGGGAAGAGTACCCTGGTGAAGCTTTTGCAAGGGCTTTATCAGCCAACCTCTGGGCGGATTACAATTGATGGTCATGATATCCGTCATGTTTCGCCCCAATCTTTACGCTCTCAACTGGGTGTGGTGCCGCAAGAGTGTTTCCTCTTCTCGGGGACGATTTTGGAGAATATTACTCTCTATCGACCGGATTTGAGTCTGGAGCAAGTCATTGAGGTGGCGAAACTGGCAGAAGCCCATGCCTTTATTCAAGCGTTGCCTTTAGGGTATAATACCAAAGTTGGTGAACGGGGTTCCACACTTTCCGGGGGGCAGCGGCAGCGCATCGCCATTGCCCGGGCTTTGCTGGGGAATCCGCGCATTCTGGTGCTGGATGAAGCGACGAGTTCTTTGGATACCGAGTCAGAACGACGGTTTCAAGATAATTTAACTCGAATCAGCCGCGATCGCACCACCTTTATTATTGCCCATCGCCTCTCTACAGTGCGGAATGCTGACCGCATACTGGTTCTCGACCAAGGCATTCTCAGGGAACAAGGAAATCATAATGAATTAATCGCGCTTCGAGGACTTTACTACCACTTGGCGCAGCAGCAGCTAGATATTTGAGCCAAGGTTTAATCTTTAAATTTCGGGTAGAGACCTAATCAATCTCATACCTCAGCAATACAGTGCTTTCCGTCGTTAGTTGATAACAACAACAGAGTTAAAAGCATGCCAGATTCAATTCATCCTTTTCAGGATCAACTATCTTCCAGAGTTTCCTTAGCCCCAGCATCTCAGGAGCATCAGGAAATACATTCGATAGACTCAATGCACCGTGCCAAATCGACAGCGGCATCTATCTATGGAGGTATAGCTAATTTGGCATCACCGGGTTCAGTGATATCGCGTCCCTCTTCATTCCCAGGTACTGGGATAACAGAGGAGAAAACGGTGAAATGGTCAACCGCTTTGCAGACGATGCTCGACCAGCCACCCGCCGCCTTTCCCCGGCGACTGATGTTGGGTGGAATAGCCTTCTGTATGGCATTTGGCGCTTGGGCAACCTTGGGACAAATCGATGAAATCGGTAAAGCTCAAGGACAGTTGGTGCCGAAAGGAAATGTTTATAAAATTCACTCGGTACAGTCGGGCAAGATTGTGGATATTGAGGTGGAAGAAGGGGAGTCGGTACAAGCGGGGCAAGTGCTGGTGGAACTAGACACTGAACTGGCAGCGACTGAAGTAGAGCGCTTAGAACAACTGCTTAATTCCCAGCAAACGGAGTTAACTCAAAAGGAAGCCTTGATGGAGAGAACTGGTTTAGAAGCCCAAACCCGCCAACAAATTGTTCAAGCAGACGTACAAGCCCAACAAGCCGCACTGGCTCAAGCCCAGGCAAGGGTAACCGTTTTAAAGCAGAAATTGCCCCAGGTGAAAGCAGAAAAGGCGTTCCATCAACAACGACAACAACGACTCAAATCCCTCACCGCTCACGCGGATGAACTCCTTGTCCGACGCCAAGTGGAAGCCGAAGCCCAAGCTGAACGACTCAAAAACCTTAAACCGCTATTGGAAGAAGGGGCGATTTCTAAAGAAATCGTGTTTCAGGCAGAACAAAGTCTGCGAGCTAGCCAAAGTGCGATTGTCCAAAGTCAACTGCAAGAAGGGACGAATACTCAAGAGCAGGTATTCCAATCGCAACAGACTCTGCGCGATTTGGACTTGCAAATGATTCAAACCCAAGGTGAGTTACAACAAACCCTGGCAGAAATTGACCAACTCCAGGCAGGATTAGCGCAGAAGCAAAGTGAAGTAAACCGCTCTCAGCTTGAGTCCCAAGAGCGCATGCAGCAGCTAGAAATGGAGTTGACTCAACTCAAAGCCAAGATTGCCGACAATGAAAATCAGTTAGCTAGAGCCAAAGCCCAACTCAACCAGCAGTTTCTCTATGCGCCTGTGGATGGGGTGGTTTCATCTCTGAATGTCAGTAACCAGGGTGAGGTGGTGCAACCCAGCCAAACCATCGCGGAAATGGCACCGGAAGGGGAGCCGTTGGTACTTTCCGCCAGTTTACCCAACCGCGATGCTGGGTTTGTGAAAGTGGGTATGCCCGTGAAGGTGAAGCTAGATGCCTATCCCTATCAAGATTACGGCATCGTCACGGGTGAAATTACCTCGATTTCTCCGGATGCTAAACCCCACGAACAATTCGGGGCTGTTTATCAGGTGGAAGTGGAACTTGATCGAAATCATATCAAGGATAAGGGACGTCTGATTGAGTTTAAGGCAGGTCAAACCGCGACGGCTGAGATTATTATCCGTCGTCGTCGCATTGCCGATATTTTACTTGAGCCGTTCCGGGGATTAAAAGAAGGCGGTATCAGTCTTTAATTTTTGGGACAGGGGCGCAAGCGCATCCTACCCTGAAACCGATGTTTGATTTTACATAGCGATATCACGCACATTGTCGATTTTACAGAGTAATAAAAATGACGTATCAAATCCCAACCATCAAAACCCAACGTGAGAAAAGTCTTGCTCCTGAACAGGTTGAGCAGATTATCGACGCCATTCGAGATGGGAAGTATTCTTGGGCTTGTGTGTTGCTCCTGCGTTTTATCGGTCATAATCCCCAATACTACATTCCCTACCGCACCTACAACCGATTGCGGAAAGAAAACCCTTTGCCAGAATCAAATCCCAGTCTCAAAACGGTGGATGAAGACAGGAGCAACCCAGGACGTTGCCCGTCTACCAGAAAAGCCTCCTGCAAAATCGTTGACCTCAATCACTTGCAGGTTGTTGAAGAGAAAACGGTCTCCGTTCAGGGCGGTTGTCAACGACAGGATTCGGTAGAGAGTGAACCAGAAGACTCTATCACAGATTCAGCCACACCTGGAGACAGTTGGTTCTCAGGAGTATCGTCTCTATTTGACTGCTGTACTGGATTGAACTAGAGCCAAATGGCAGAGGTTGTTCTATAGGGGCGGGTTTTACCGATAACCTTCTGCAACAAACTGATAACTGTAGAGACGTGCCATGGCGCGTCTCTTTTTCATGGCTGTTAGTCAATAGTGAATTATTAAAACCTAAAATAGTCTCGAACGGAGTCGATTAATCCGGCTGCCATTTTGGCAGCCTTGACTGAATGGAAGGAATTGTATCCCCAAAAATAGAGTAATATAAATCTCAGTAGATTTTGGGTTGATGCGAAAGCCAGGAAAAACCGCTTAACCATAAACAAAAATCTATAGGCTGTCTAGACCAATCCTTATTCATCGAGTGAGGTTGACTCTACAGCAATAACTATTCTAATTAAAAACTATTTTTTCAAGATTTTCTGATTCTCTCACGACGATGAGAATTGGAAAATCTTCATGATTATAATAAAAAAAATCTATTCTGCCAAATTGGCAATCTTTTCCAAAAAAAGCATTGCAATTCATAATTGACCAATTTATATTGAATACAACAGCAAAAACAAAATAGCTGCAAACGATTATTCCCAGAAAGTAAAATTCTCATGAATATTTCCGATCTGAATCACTTAGAAGTTGTCAGCAATAACCAGGAAGTTGTTGGTGGATACTATGGTTACGGTGACTACAGCTTCATTAGCTACACCAACAAAGATTTTAACGTAGATATCTACACGGAAGTAGACCAATACACCTACTTGTCCTCCTACGGATTTGCGTACAACAATACAGCCACTGCAGAAGGTGAAGCTGTAGCATTTGGTGATAATACCAACGCTCAAGCCTACTCATTCACCTACACAGATGATTGGACTTCTCAGGCGGGAGCTACGTCTTCCTCCACCACAGACGACAACTACTGGTGGTAATAAAATCGGCTCAGGTCTACTAGGGGAAATATGAGACTCTCCTAGTCGTTCTAGAAGCCAGTTACCTCTTGAACAATTGAGTTTAGTTTTTCATTCAATCCATTACCCCAAAGAAGAAACAAAAGCCATGAATATTTCCGATCTGAATCACTTAGAAGTTGTCAGCAATAACCAGGAAGTTGTTGGTGGATACTATGGTTACGGTGACTACAGCTTCATTAGCGACACCAACAAAGATTTTAACATCGATATCTACACGGATGTAGACCAATACACCTACTTGTCCTCCTACGGATTTGCGTACAACAACACAGCCACTGCAGAAGGTGAAGCTGTAGCATTTGGCGACAACACCAACGCTCAAGCCTACTCATTCACCTATACGGATGATTGGACTTCTCAGGCGGGAGCTACTTCCTCCTCCACAACTGGCTCTTTGTACTATTACTAAAATCGGATCAGAGCTACTAGGAAAAACTTTATGTACTCCTAGTAGTGCCAGAGACAATTAAATTGCCTCTAAAACAACAGTTTCAGTTGAGTTATTTCTTTCAATCCATTACCAAAAACAAAAAAAAGCCATGAACATTTCTGACCTAAATCACTTAGAAGTTGTTAGCGAAAACAATGAAGTTGTTGGTGGCTTCTATGGTTATTATGATGACTACAGCTTCACCAGCTACACCAACAAAGACTATTACGTCGATATCTACACGGATGTAGACCAATATACCTACTTGTCCTCCTACGGATTTGCGTACAACAACACAGCCACTGCAGAAGGTGAAGCTGTAGCATTTGGCAATAATACCAACGCTCAAGCCTACTCATTCACCTATACGGATGATTGGACTTCTCAGGCGGGAGCTACTTCCTCCTCCACAACTGGCTCTTTCTAGTATTACTAAAATCGGATCAGGGTTTATTTATGATTAGAAGCGTCCCACTTATTTAGCTAAATTGGGACGCTTCTAATTTTCTAATCATCTATCACTAAAAACGCCAAAGACCTTAGAGGCTAAGAATATGAATCAATTAAGCAAGAATGCTTTTTATATTAGCTTAATCGGCGGCTTAATCATTGCTGTAGCTCCCCCTTCTTTATCTGCGGTGGTTAGCGCTGGCTCTTCGAGTAGCTCATCTGTCAATTCAGATGGTGGAAGCGCTACCAGTAATGGGAGAGCCACTTCACCAACAGGTAGCAGTAGCGATAGCGAAACAGTATACACGCCAGGAGGTACAGCGAGTGGCGCGAGTGCTTCAGCTAGTGCTTCAAACGGTTTAGCTGATGGTGGTAGCGCTTTTGCCACTGACATAGAGAATGGAAGTGATTCAGGCAGTACCACTAACAATTTTGCTACTGACACCGATAATGGGGGTGATTCAGGCAGTACCACTAACAATTCTGCCTCTGACATCGGCTCTACTATCAATTCATCTAGTAATGGTAATGGAGACACAGAAGTGGTTTCCGTACCTGAACCATCTACTATCCTAGGATCACTCTTGGGTGGCTGGTTAATAATGACTTTTAAACGTTGGTCAAAATCAACCCCCTTAAAGTAAATAGCACTGACTTAAACTCAGTTGGTAGTTGCGCTTAGAGCTACTACAACCTCTTTCATTCAGTTTGATTAATTAATGCTAAACTCTACTATATATTTAAGTTTACTCAGCAGTTTAACCATCCTATTTGCATTACCCTGCCACGCCCAAGTCGTGAGTGTTGGTGCTTCAAGCCGCTCATTTGTGAATTCCCAGGGGGCTGGCGCTACTAGCAACGCCACAGTTAACTCGCCTACTGGTAGCCTTAGCAGTAGTCAAACGATATTCACGCCTGGAGCTACCTTCAGCGGTGCTAGCAGCTCAGCCAGTGCTTCAACCAATGCTCCACCCATGACAAGCACCAACGTTTTCATCGGTTCGTCTAGCGGTACGAGTATGAAAACCATTCCCTTAACAACAGGAGCGAATAACACCAGCCAGAGCGAGTTGGCACCGGGAGTCTCCTCCGGTAATATTCCTGCTAATAGCCCTAATCCTCAGTTGACACTCCCCGCACTATAAGAGCGGGGATTCTTCCGTCCTCTTGATTCCTTTGAATTTACCCTCAGAAAGCTTCTTGACCGTGTGTCCCACGGCTGAAATTCAACGAATTAAGAATACTTGAGCGGATGCAACGTCTCTATCGGTTGTATAGCCACAATGACCACATGAATGGATGCGCTGGGATAGCAACTTTTTACCCGTTTCTGTTAGGCAGTTGGGGCAATCCAAGGGAGCGCGGTTAAATTGCCCAAGATTGGGTTAGTTAAATTTAACCAATCGCGCCCAATCCCAGAAGGGGCAACCATCAAGCAAGCCCGTGTGGTTAAACGTGCATCTGGTTGGTATGTCATGCTAACCCTACAGTGGGATCTAGATGTGCCTCAGCCAACACCCCACGGGGAAGCGATAGGGATAGATGTAGGGATTAGTCATTTTGTCGCTGTGTCTAACGGGAAATTATTCCCTAATCCCAAGCCTTTTAGGAAACTTGAAAGCAAGCTTAAATTGCTGCAAAAGCGAGTATCTAAAAAGCGCTTAGGAAGTAATAACCGGAAAAAAGCACAAGCCAAAGTAAGTCGATTGCATGAACGGATAGCCAACATCAGAAAAGATTACCACTGGGAGTTAGCTCATAACCTTTGTGATTGGGCGGGTATGATATTCGCTGAATCACTTAACCTTAAGGCGTTAGCCAAAGGGATGCTAGGTAAACATTGCCTAGATGCTGGCTGGGGTCAATTCTTGCAAATACTAGAGCAATGCTGCTTTAAACGTGGTGTATTTTTCCTCAAAACTGATGCTAGGAAAACAAGTCAGATATGCCCCAACTGCCTAACAGAAACGGGTAAAAAGTTGCTATCCCAGCGCATCCATTCATCTGGTCATTGTGGCTATACAACCGATAGAGACGTTGCAGCCGCTCAAGTAGTCTGTATTCGTGGACTTGCAGCCGTGGGACACACGGTCAAGATGCTTTCTGAGGGTAAATTCACTGGAATCCAGAGGACGGAAGAATCCCCGCTCTTATAGGGCGGGGATTGTCAAAGGTTGATGTTTAGCCAAGTCTCTCTCACCCCCCATTCAAATAATTCTTATTATTATTTATTAAGCTAAATCATAAATTTTTGATTTCTGATTAGATTATGGCATTTGAGTATCCCTGTTTAGATTTTGGATTTTAGCTAGCTCGCTCGGCGAGAAGCCCCGCTCTATAATCTTTGATGCGAGAGCCAGGATGCGTCACAAGCTTGGCTGAGACTTGCGCTTAAGGTACGATGTCGTTTAGTTTAGATTGTTTGCATCAAAAGAAAGCCTGTAGTTGCATGACTTCAGATTCTGACCAAGTATTATCTATGTCAACGGTTGCCGAGAGCAACATGGCAGTGGATTGCCAATCTCAAGTCCGCCTGAAACAGACCAAGGAAGGGCTACAGCTTGTCTTACCCTCAGTGGAAGATATGTCCGATGCCAATTGGTCTGATATGTGGCAACAGTTTAAGCATCGCTGGCATGGAGGCGATCGCTTCTGGTCAATGCCAGCTACAGTACATCTGATGGCAGGTGACCAACTATTGGATGGACTGAAGTTACAAGCGATCGCGGATGTATTGAACGACGTGGGACTACGAATTTCGCGGGTACACACCAGCCGACGTCAAACAGCCGTTGCTGCGGCGACAGCCGGGTATTGTATTGAGCAACAATCAGCTAACTATTCTCTCCATCAAACCCCTGAACCCATTCAGGAGTTAACTGAACCCCTATACTTACAAATGACCGTGCGATCGGGCGTGGAAATTCGCCATCCTGGTACTATTGTTATACTGGGAGACCTAAACCCGGGTGGTACAGTGATTGCAGCCGGAGACATCTTCATCTGGGGACGTCTACGTGGGGTAGCTCATGCGGGAGCTGATGGCAATCGCTCCTGTCGGATTATGGCTCTGAAAATGGAACCCACCCAACTCCGGATCGCGGATGCTGTGGCTAGGGCACCGGAGACGCCACCGATTGAGTTTTATCCAGAGGTGGCGTATGTCACACCCCAAGGTATTCGTATTGCTAGAGCTGCTGATTTTGCTAAGACCCAGTTATTGTTAAATTCATGAGTCGTATTATAGTGATCACCTCTGGCAAAGGAGGGGTGGGTAAAACAACGGTTACGGCGAATTTAGGCGTGGCGATCGCTAAATTAGGTCGTCAGGTGGCACTCATTGATGCCGATTTTGGTCTAAGAAACTTAGATTTGCTCCTAGGGCTAGAAAATCGGGTGGTTTATACCGCCATTGAAGTATTCGCAGGGCAATGTCGCTTAGAGCAAGCATTGGTAAAAGATAAGCGCCAAGAGGGATTAGTTCTGCTTCCTGCTGCCCAAAGCCGGAACAAGGAAGCGGTTAGCCCCGAGCAAATGAAAAAACTCATTGCTGTGTTATCCCAGAAGTATGAGTACATCTTAGTGGACAGCCCAGCCGGAATCGAAATGGGATTCCGTAACGCGATCGTGGCGGTGTCGGAGGCGTTAATCGTGACGACGCCGGAAATTGCGGCGGTGCGAGATGCCGATCGCGTTGTGGGTTTACTAGAAGCTCAAGGGATTAAGCGTATCTTCCTGATTGTTAACCGTCTTAAACCCGCCATGGTGCAAGCGGATCAAATGATGTCTGTTCAAGATGTCCAAGAGATTCTGGCAATTCCCTTAATTGGCGTCATTCCTGATGATGAGCGCGTGATTGTTTCCAGTAATCGGGGCGAACCCTTAGCCCTAGCAGAAAACCTCACGCTTCCCGGTATCGCCATTCACAATATCGCTCGGCGTTTGGAAGGAGACAAAGTTCCCTTTCTTGATTTGATGGCGGAACATGACACCCTGATTAATCGTATCCGTCGCATGTTCCGCAGTTAAGTTAGTTAGTTAAATTTTGAGTGTTGATAATCAATTAACCCAACTCATCACTCCTCACTCCTCACTCACCACGGATGCAAAACCCCATGATTAGCGAACTTCTAGAACGACTTTTTCCCTGGACAAGTGCCAGTAACAGTCGCGCGGAAGTAAAACGCCGCCTGCAACTGGTTATTGCCCACGATCGCGCCGATCTCAGTCCAAAGATGATTGAGTCGATGCGCTCCGAAATTTTAGAAGTTGTGTCTCGTTATGTGGAGATTGATCAAGAGGGTTTGGAGTTTACCCTAGAAAGTAACCAACGGGCAACAGCATTAATTGCCAATCTTCCCATCCGCAGAGTTAAGGAAGAAGAACCTCCCTTACAATCTGTTGATTAAGGTATCACTACTTAATCTAAAATCAAAAATTGTTAGGTAGTCGTGCCAAGTTTAACTTTGGCACTATTTACGGAAGTATTGAGAATCGCTACAGTTTGCCCAAATTATCTCACAATAGGTTAAATTCAAGAGATTAAACCAAAGGATAGTCATGCAATGAGGCGATGTCCAAATTTAACTCGAAGGGACGAGGCATATCAAATAGTTCTTTGAGTATTGTATTACACCCATAACTAATCCCTAAGAGTAGTCCTAACTGGCGCCCTGTCCACGGGTCAATTAACCAGTAATAGAGGGTAAGGAAGGCGATATAGGCATATTCTGAACCAAGATTGGTAATGGCAAAGACTAAAGGCTGGAAGCGCTGTCCTAGCAGTTCCTGAATCCATTCAATAGTTGTCATCGCTTCTTAAAATTTAGATGAATTGTTGCATCTTTGCGGCTTTGCTTATGCCATCTGCTCTAAACCCTTTCTGATTGGCTTAATTCCAGAGGTTACTTGATGAATCCATCCCACATATTCGGTTTGTACCCGTTTAAAAAAAGCCGCTATCATCCAATCTTCTAAACTATGAGCAGCATAGTCTTTTGAATAGGGTTCTCGGAAGAGTTCTATCAACCAGTGAGCATAACGAAGTTTCCGTTGATTTCCATCCAGAATAATCAATTGTCCTCCAGGTTTAAGCATGCGAAAGCATTCTTGTACGATTAACTGGGAAATCTGGGGTGGCGTTTCGTGTAATACCATAGAGACTGTGACTAAATCAAACGAAGTATCATCAAAATCCGTAGCTTCAGCTAAACCATGCTGCCATTGTATATCTAGCCCTGCTTGCTGTGCTTTGTAGTCTGCCACAATCAGCATATAGGGAGACAAATCTAATCCGATGATGACGGCTTCTTTAAACGCCTGCTTTAACATCAACGTTGTTGAACCTGTACCGCAACCGAGATCGAGAATTCGGCTGGGCGGCTTCTCAATAGTCGTTATTAACTTTTCGCGAATCCGAGTTTCATTGGGTGGGGAAGCGTAAGCCGTCACAGTATCATAGGTTATAGCCGCGACAGTATTAAGGTAACCGCCTTCAATACCATGAAAGTTTTGCTGACTGTAATAGTCTGGATAAATGAGATTGGTTTGTCGGAAACGTTCACTCTGCTTTTGCCAATTAATGGTTTCATAGAACTGGAGTTGATCCTGACCAATCAGGGCGCTTATGATTGGCTTCAGTAAAAGCTCTCCTATTTTGTTTTTACGGATAGACATGGTAATCTATTCCTCTCATAGTTTGTCTCTAATGAAAAACAAAAACTGGCAGACCCGCTGCACGAATGAACATAACCAACCTATTAATTTTATCGGTTTGCCCTAGATTAGGTATTGGTAATTATCTGACACCGCGTACATTAGACGGGGGCGAGTCGAGACAAGTTAATTGGAGACACCGCCACATTTTCTCAGCGACTCGCCCCTACAATCTCGATAATCCCGATAATTCCAATTATCCCAGTAATCCTCACCATCCATAACCTTGCGGTAGAACCAGGAAATCTTGAGGAAGTTTTATGGTAAGCTGATAAACATTCAAAACACTTGATTCTGATTATGCAGTTAAAGTCTATCAAAGAAAAAAAAATCTTTTCAACGCTATAAAAGTTATATCCACCAGTCTGATCAGTGGTGCAATTGGACTAGAACTCTGGAATATTTATGCTTTATTCAGTGATCTGAGTGTCCCCACAATCCTTGAACCCATTTTTGGGCTAGAGCGTTTTGCCGTTACCATTCATTTAGTGGAGGCGATTATCGCGGCGGCTTGTGCGCCGACTCGACAAAAGACACCTATAGTCTATGCAACTTACACCTTCTTTGTGGGTACAGTGGGTTTGTTAGAGCTATTTGACAAGGAAGATGAGTAGACGTGGCGAAACTTTTCTACCTGTGTCATAAGTCTGGATTACCTAATAGTTAGAACTCAAAACTCTAAGCACTCCAAACTTTTTCAAGTTGAAGTGCGTAGTCTGGGTTACAATACCTGGATTTTCCGGCTGGTTTCACGGGTGAGATTATCTTTGAGTTGCAGGTTTTGGGTGGTGCGGTTCAACGAGTGATTCTCGACGATATCCAGTCCACTTTACAGGATACCGCCGTTGTCGATCCAATTCGGCGATCGCTCTTAGGTTGAATCGCACGCTCAGATGAGGCTGGTGGGCATTGCCCACCCTACGATATATCAAGGGTTTCGGCGCTCCAAAAATGCAAGCTTTTCAGTGCCATTCCTCTTAGATTGGTCTACTTGAGAATCGTTTACGGGAACGATTCTAGTTACCTTGCGAGTTCCATAGATACCGTTGTTAACGCCGTTTCCGATATCTGCGTTGTTGTCGGTGTCTGGCTATTTCCTTGCGTTTGTGCTTTTCCAAGGGAGTTTCAAAAAAGCGGTTCTTCTTCATGTCTGAGAAAATCCCTGCGCGAGATACTTTGCGCTTGAATCGTCTAAGTCCAGATTCAATTCCCTCGTTTTCTCCAATAATCACTTGAGCCATGCTTATCTCCTTTTAAGCTCAACACAAAAAGGGCAGACAATTACCTGCCCTCAAAATTCAAAAGCTATAATAATTTAATTCCTTATAGTTCCTAATTTCATAGAAAAATAAGGAATCAGCTTTTGAATCTCCCACCGCTAAATGCTTAACGTTATAGCGCTCTTGCCACAACGGTCAGGATGAGAAAATAACTTTTCTCACAAGGCGCGATTTATGTCACCACTCTCATCCAGTGTAGCGATATCAGTATGACACAAAAAACGAAACATTCACTATCCATCCCCACCGCACGAGATGAGTGGGGAATTGGAGCGATTTTACTTAGAAAGAGCTACGGCTATAGTCACCGCGATTTCCATTTCCATTGCTTCGTTCCCTTGGTCTTGCTTTGTTAACCTTCATTGAGCGTCCCATCCATTCAGCACCATCAAGGGTTTCAATGGCACTGTCTTCGTTAGAGTCAGACTCCATCTCCACAAAAGCGAACCCTCGTGGACGTCCGGTTTCACGATCTTTAGGTACACTCACGCGAGTGACGGTGCCGTATTCGGCAAAAACTTCCGTCAGATCCTCTTGAGTTACATCGTAGGACAAATTACCAACGTAAATAGACATAAGGCACTTCCTTTTACTGAACCTGTAGCGAGATAAATCGGAGAAGTGCCTGCGGACAAAATCGAAATCGAAAAAATCGAAACAAGCTTACTTACCGAAAATCAACCGTATCTAATCTAGCATCGATGGGGGGAATTTGGCAAGATATTTAACTTGTCTGGACTATTTCCCGCCAATCTACCCCTTATCTCTTACCTTCCTGTTGTGCGACTTGCTGCTTCACCTGACTCACACTATCCGGATTCAGGGAAATCGAATCAATTCCCGCTTCGACTAAAAACGCGGCAAAATCCGGATGATCGCTGGGTGCTTGTCCACAAATACCCACCTTGCGATCGCACTGATGCGCGGTTTTAATCAGTCGCCGGATCATTTTCTTGAGCGCCAGATTCCGTTCGTCAAATAAATGAGACAGATCTCCAGAATCTCGATCCACCCCTAAAACTAACTGAGTCAGGTCATTACTACCAATGGAGAAGCCATCAAAGCGTTCAGAAAACTCCTCCGCTAACTCCACATTAGAGGGAATTTTGGCAATTCCCCGGGCTAAATTATCGACAAAATATTCCGTCTTATCCTCATACCCCTGAGTCAAGTCCTGAATCTGCTGGCGTGCATCTTCATCCTCTAACTCATCCCAATGAATCAACGCCATGGGATGAATTTTAATCACATTATTGATAATAAACTCCATCCGTGCCAACCCAATGCCTTCACAGGGTAATCGCCACCAGCGAAACGCCGCATCCGGACTGGCAACATTCATCATAATTTGGGTTTGGGTTTTGGGAATTTCTTCCAGGTTGAGTTCCGATTCCTCATACTCTAATATTCCCTGATAAATCAAACCGCGATCGCCTTCGGCACAGGAAATAGTAATCTCTTGACCATTTTCTAAAGCGCTCGTTGCATCACCCGTTCCCACAATAGCGGGAATTCCTAACTCCCGACTCACAATTGCCGCATGACAGGTACGTCCTCCCTGATCGGTGACAATTCCGGCGGCTTTTTTCATAATCGGCACCCAATCGGGGTCAGTCATTCCTGTCACTAGGATAGTATTTTCTTCAAATCTGTCAATATCTGCGGCGCTCTTAATTCGGCATACTTTACCCGCCGCGATCGCATCCCCTATACTGAGTCCAGAAAGGATTTCTTTGCCCTTTTCCTTGAGGCTATAGGTTTTTAATGATCCGGCTTCTTTTTGAGATTGAACCGTTTCTGGACGGGCTGGCACGATAAACAAGTCGCCTGTATCCCCATCCTTTGCCCATTCCATATCCATGGGTTTTTGGTAATGGGCTTCAATCGCACTTGCCCATTGACCCAATTGTAAAATTTCCTCGTCATTCAAGACAAAAGAATTACGCTCTTGGGACGATGTGTCTATATTTTGCGTCGTCTCGCTTCCCCCTTTCGCGTAGATCATTTTCTGCTCTTTGGCGCCCTGTTTTTTCTCAATAATCGGCTTGAGATTGGCATCCTCTAATAATGGTTTAAACACCCGATACTCATCTGGCGTTACTGAACCCTGTACCACATTTTCACCTAATCCCCACGCCGCATCAATTACAACCACATCGGGAAAGCCAGTTTCGGTATCCAGGGAAAACATCACTCCAGCGCTAGATTTATCTGATCGCACCATCTTTTGCACCCCCACTGAAAGCGCCACTTTCAGATGGTCAAAGCCTTGCGCCTGTCTATAGCTAATCGCGCGATCGGTAAATAAGGAAGCATAACATTTACGACAGGCTTCTAGTAATTCTTCATAGCCAGTAACATTGAGAAATGTTTCCTGCTGACCCGCAAAACTTGCTTCCGGCAAATCCTCAGCCGTTGCGCTACTTCTAGCCGCGATATCTACATCTTGGGTATCATAGCGTTGACTGAGTTGGTCGTAAGCCTCACGAATTTTACTGGCAATGTCTTCGGGAAAGTCGGCAGAATGAAATAGCTTGCGGATAGATTTACCGACTTTTTCTAGAGGAGTTTTATCACTTTCTAGTTCCGATAAATGCGACTTTATTTTTTCATTTAGCTGGTTAGCCTCAAGGAATTTACGGTAGGCATCAGCAGTAGTAGCAAAGCCATCAGGTACACGAACGCCTTCATCTTTTAGGCTACGAATCATTTCACCTAATGAAGCATTCTTCCCCCCGACTATTGACACATCATCGGAGGTAAGATTCTCAAACCAACAAATGTACTGATTATTGTTGTTTGTCATAATTAACGTTAACAGAAATAAAATAGAAATATGAATGAAACAGTCTCTAAACTGGCAGAAGACTGGGCGGGTTTAGTCGCTTATGGGTGCAATCGAAACGATAGTAGTAAAACCCGCCCCTACAAGCCTACATTCAAATCAATCGCTAAGTCCTGAAATTAGCTAGTCGTTTGCTTGGTTTTTGATTCCTTGATCATGCGGACAGCTTCTTTAATCATCTGGGAAGCATATCCCCATTCATTGTCATACCAGCTCATGACTTTAACCAAGTCACCATCAACAACTTGCGTCATCGTCAAATCGACAATTGAAGCATGAGGATCTTGAACGATATCAGATGAAACAATTGGGTCTTCTGAAACAGCTAAAATGTCTTGATAGCGTTCGCTTCCAGCTTCTTCTTTGAAGACACTGTTAATTTCGTCAACGTTAGTTTGCTTTTCCGTGACGAAAATAATATCAGAAATAGAACCAACAGGAATCGGTGCCCGTACCGCCACCCCATCAAACTTATTTTGATATTGGGGAAGGACTTGGGTTGTCGCCACAGCCGCTCCTGTCGTGGTGGGGACTAAATTAGCCGCCGCCGCTCTACCACGCCGAAATTTCTTACTCGGTCCATCAACAATAGCTTGGGTAGAAGTATAAGCATGAATGGTTGTCATTATGGCTTTTTTAATCCCGATTCGGCGCCCCATAATTTCGACAACGGGAGTAATGCAATTGGTGGTGCAGCTAGCACAGGATACAATCTGATCCGATTCATTCGGCTGATTAACGCCATGTACGATTGTGGTGACTCCCTCACTTTTAGCCGGCGCAGAAAGAATCACCCGCTTAGCACCCGCCTGGATATGTTTTTCTAAATCGGGTTTTTTAGTAAAAATCCCCGTACATTCAAAGACAAGATCGACGCCTAAATCACGCCAAGGGAGTTGCGTTGGATCTTTTTCACTTAAGATTTTATAGGATTTGCCGTCAATAATTAGACTGTCCTTCGTACTGTCTACATTTTTATCATATTTGCCGTAAACAGTATCGTACCTGAGCAAATAAGCAAGATTATCGGGTGGGACTAAATCATTAATGGCAACGAGTTCTAAATCGGGATGATCAAGGGCAATCTTAAAAACAGCTCGACCAATTCTCCCGAAACCATTAATTGCTATCTTGGTCATGATTAAATCTCCTGTTAATTTTTGGTTATGAAGAGAATAGGTTGACCTGATGTACCAAGGAGGTTTATCTCAGCTAGCTATAACTCGTCCTACAGGTTAACCCTCTGGTAAGCTGACAAGCGCCAGCAACCTGTCACCCTTAACTTTAGATATGCAAAAAGCTGGTTATCGTCTGTCTGTGGGAAGAAATGACCAAGCTATATCCCTCAGACTTTTACCAGATGACACTGTACCGGAAAATTCCACATCTAGAAGCAGGCTCTAGCGTAGAAGCCAGAAGGCTTCAAGGAAAAAGTACCCTAGGGCTAAAGGGGGTTACTTCATCGGATTTGGTATCATTCTTTATTTTCGACAGATGAAGGAAGTGATAATCTAGATAGTGGCTACAATCTCACTTTCTTACCCCAGCGATCTCTCACGCTTGGGTTTTCCTGAGTCAGCCGATTGTCTTGGGTTCAAGTCCCGTTTGTTTCTCGAACATGGGATTGACTCCTAGGAAGCGGTAATCGACTGGTCTACCATTTTCATCGAACAGCATTTTGATGACGCAAAAGCCTTCATCAATGGATTCAAACACTGTGCGATAGCGTTCCTCTGAGCGGCGCAGGGTTTCTTCGGCAAGTTTGCGATCGCTAATATCAGTCAAAACGCCGGGAAAGGTAATCGCATTGCCGTTTACGTCGTATTCTACCTGTCCCCGGGCTATGACCCATCGCTGTTTTCCGTCAGCATCGCGGATGCGATACTCAGCTTCATAGTTTTCTCCGGTTGCGATCGCGTGTTCAATTCCGGCGGTGACTTGAGTTGGTTTTTTGCCAAACATCATCGGTAAAACCCGCCCCTACAACCTTGCTCCGGAAGCGCTCTCAACCCAAAACTTTCCCAATAACTAAACTTTTGTAACAGTATCTTCCCAATTTAGGGGCAATTTGGGGCGGTTCTATTTACAAATATTGATGTAAGTGTAAAGATTTAATTATATCTATTGAGCATTATGAAATTTAAGTAACCTAATGTATATAAAAAAAGATCGGGCAAGATCTAAAGCTGAAATTTCTCCGAAAAATCTGTGACATTAATCACAACGAAGCGTTTTAAAAATCACATCCTTTAAAGGAAACTATCACAGAACCCCGTGAGAATAATCACTATTTTTTAGGGATTAAATTACAGGAATTCCCCTAAAAATGAGAGATTATTTAACTATAACTTGGTTTATGGTCTAGATTGAGTTGAGAGTAAGCGGGGAACTAACCATGAAACTATTTGCCAATTATACGGTCAGCGAAGGAGATATAGAGCTTCTGTTAAAAGAGACAGATAAGGATGGGGATGTATCCTTCGAGGAGTGGGATGCAGATGTCTTATCCCATGACTGGGAGGCGGATGTTTTTATCGAGGAATGGGATGCAGATTATCCAGTAAATGATCACAATAGGGAGATCTGGTTTAATGACTGGAAGGAGTTTGAGACAAACTTAGACGACCTGCTAATTGACTGTCGCGAATGGGAACTATAAGCTATCTCTAAAATCCAACAGCTTCCCATTGATTTTTGTCTCTGACTTGATCAACCCAATTGCCCAATTTCTTAGGGGCATTACCCTGAACTCAATTCCTAATAATTAACAGCTTCTTGCCGTTAATCTCAATTCCTTAATACCGTAAATAACCCTACCTTCATTTTACAGGTTAGGGGAGGGCGGGTTGGGCAAATAGATTTATAAAACACCATTAAGCGCCTCTCACCCGCCCCGAAAAGCTCCTAAATACTTGTTGTATATGCAGGATTGCCCTATAAAAACAAGGACTCGCGTCTGGACAGTGGAGAGTTACCTCGCCATTTTTAAGCGGATATGACTAGCAAAATCTCCGATCAAACAGGGTTAGAGTGGAGTTCCAACCTTATAGGTTTCCCCTTGTACGCTTACTAAATCTCCTTCAACTAATTTACGTCCGCGCCGAGTTTCGATGATACCATTAACGGTCACATCACCTTCTTGAATCATCAGTTTGGCTTCGCCACCTGTGGACGCGATACCTACCCACTTGAGGAACTGATCTAACTTAATGGTTTGGATGGAGCTGGTCATGCCAAAATAGACAAATCGCTGATCATCTAAAAGTCAGGTTAGGCAGTTGCCGATTTATCAGTTTCCGCCTTAGATGCTGATTCTACCTGATCGGACTTGACAAAGTTTAGCGAGGCAGAATTTAGACAGTAACGCTGACCCGTTGGTGCTGGTCCATCATTAAATACATGACCTAAGTGAGCATCACAAGCTGCACAGAGGATCTCAGTGCGACGCATCCACAAAGTATTATCCGCTTCATATTTGACGTTTTCTTCATCAATCGGCGCCCAAAAACTGGGCCACCCTGTTCCAGAATCATATTTGGTCTTGGATGTGAACAAGTCATTGCCACAGCAGACACATTTGTAGATTCCCGGCTGCTTATTGTCGTGATACTCTCCGGTAAAGGCGCGTTCTGTTCCCTTCTGTCGGGTCACTTTGTATTGTTCCGGGGTAAGCTGTTGTTTCCAATCAGCGTCACTCTTTTGTACTTTCTGAATCATGGTTTTAGGTTCCTTAACTATGCGAATATCAGCTTATATTACTCATAATGTAACGGATTATTACAAAACGTATCTGTGACTTGACTCTGGTGTAGGTGTGATGATAATCACTATCCCCAACCCATTTTTTGTATGGCTGTGAATGAACTAACAACAGAAGTCTTAGTTGTCGGTGGTGGTACAGGTGGCACGAGTGCGGCAATCCAAGCGGCACGTCGAGGCGTCAAAACAATTCTAGTCAGCGAGTTTTCCTGGCTAGGAGGAATGCTGACGACAGCCGGTGTCTGTGCGCCCGATGGCAATGAATTAGCCGCGTGGCAAACGGGGTTATGGGGCGCATTTTTGCGAGAACTTCAACAGCGACAGCCCGGAGGACTCGATCATGGGTGGGTGAGTTTGTTTACCTACCAGCCTAGAATTGGCGCTCAAGTCTTTGCAGATTGGGTTCAAGCATTGCCCAACCTAAAGTGGATTGCGGGACAAACGCCCTTAGCGGTATTAAAAGCAGGGGATTGTGTAACTGGGGTGCGATTTGCTGATGTTGTGATTAACGCCAAAGTCACCCTAGACGCCACGGAATTGGGAGATGTGCTGGAATTAGCCGAGATTCCCTATGGTTGGGGTTGGGAGTTGCTCACGCGCTTTGGTGAACCGAGTGCGCCTGTTTCCTTCAATGACTTGACTCAACGCTATCCAGTTCAATCACCAACCTGGATAGTCATCCTCAAAGATTTTGGCACCGATACAGCCCCGGAAATTCCGCCCCCACCTCAATACAGCCCAGAACAGTTTATCGGGGCGTGGGAAGGCTATGGGGTGGAATCCTTTCTCAATTACGGACGCTTACCTGGGGGACTGTTTATGCTGAATTGGCCCCAATATGGCAATGATTATGGTGAGGGAGTTGGGCGCTTAGTGGAATCGGATGCATCCCGACAGCAGTTTCTCCAAGAAGCCCGTTGGCACACTCAAGGCTTTGCTAGTTTTATTCAATCTCAACTGGGACGGCGTTATGGTTTAGCCGATGATAGTTTCCCAAAGGCGTCCCTCGGTGGTGAGGCTTACGCCCTACATCCTTACTATCGAGAAAGTCGGCGTCTGGTGGGAGTGGTGACGTTGAAAGAACAAGATATTTTACCGATAGCAGGGGGTCAAGTTGCGCCTTTGCCCATCGATGAATCAGGGGCTTTTACCGGAATTGCTGTGGGCAATTATGCCAATGACCATCATTATCCTGGTTTTACCTTTCCCTTAGCCCCAAAATCCATCCGTTGGGGAGGGCGTTGGACGGGAGTGCCGTTTACGATTCCTTATGGTTGCCTTTTACCTGTGTTAATGGATGGTTTATTGGTCTGTGATAAAAATACTTCCGTCTCTCACATTGCCAATGGTTCGACAAGGTTGCAACCAGTGGTGATGAATCTAGGTCAAGCCGCAGGAATGGCGGCTGCGCTGTGTGTGGAACTTGGCTGTCAACCGAGGGAGTTACCCATCCGGCGTATTCAAGAGGCATTGTTGGGCGATGCTATTGCCCCTGCGGCTATGATTCCCTTATTCAACAAATCCCTTGATCATCCAGATTGGCGGTACTGGCAACGTTATTACTTGGATCATCCAGAAGAGTATCCCAGTTCTGGGATGGTTGAGGAGCCGGGGGAGCTTGTAGAGACGTTGCGGTGGAAGGTTTGGGAACATAGAAGCACAGGAGAATCTGCCCAATCACCAATCACCAATCACCAATCCCATGCCTTAATCTATTTCACTGGCATATTCCAACGCCGTGCTGAGCAGGATTACATTATTACCCTGAGCGAACCTGAAAGTTATGGGGGTCAAATTTGGATGTTGATTACGACACAATCTGATGTTAACCAGCAACTCCAGCATTATCCTGATCAGCAACAGCTACAAGGGTGGGGACGTTTTAATTCGGCGGGAAACTGGTTGCTGGTAAACAGTTTGCACTGATCAGCAATCAGTCTCCAAACATGGATGGGTATAACCATTGGCGTCAACTTAAGCGCCAAAAGCAGGGATTGTAGAGACGTGCCATGGCACGTCTGGGAACTGGAACAATTTGAAGATAAACTCGCTAGTGTACCATTAATCTTCACACAATCCACATTAACTCTGGCAGGAATTTTTCCTGAACCATGAGTAAAAAGTCCGTAACAGGGACTAGAAACCCTGACACGGACATCTGCTATGCGCTTTTACACTTGTGTTACTTTAGTGAGCCTGCTTACGCTCTCATTTGCTGTCCATGCTCATGATAGTCGCGATCGCTCAGTCTCACTTTTTCAGTCTACTCCTGCCCACTCGCTGTTGTCTCTAGTCAAAACTGGAGATGCTGGTCCTCAAGATCCTGAGACCAATCGCGGTGGACAACGGCGTTTCTTTACCTCCCAAGATACCTTCGTGCCCCAGATTTGTCACCGGGGTAGTGGACGGCGCGAATTTACTTGGGCATAGGCAGTAAGTGCCATTTGATATAATATATACTTTCCTGGAAGAATTTTACCCCCTAGTTGTGACCCACCCAGGGGGTCTTCCAGTTGGCGGTATCTCCTAGGTTGTTTATAATCCAGTCTATAATCTAAGGAGAATTTAGACTTTAATATTAGGGTGCTTTAAGTAAGCGCATGTTTTGCTTCTTGAGTTGGACTCGCTGGTTTAGGTGAAGCCGTGGGTTCGCCATTACCTTTATTCTTTTGTACCCATGCGATGTGACCGCTCCCTAAAATGACTAATCATCTCGATCTGATCAAAAGCCTCAGCCCCAGCGCCATGGATCAGATTATGATATATCTGGCTTTCAGCGCAATGAGAACCAGTGGACACCGACATGGGGCATTTCTAGATGCGGCAGCAACGGCTGCTAAATGTGCGATTTACACGACTTATTTGGAACAGGGTGAAAATATCCGGATGACCGGACATTTACACCATATTGAGCCAAAACGGGTCAAGGTTATTGTTGAAGAAGTTAGACAGGCATTAACAGAAGGAAAACTGCTGAAGATGCTGGGGTCTCAAGAACCCCGCTATTTGATTCAGTTTCCTTATGTGTGGATGGATCAGTATCCCTGGCAACCTGGGCGATCGCGGATTTCTGGCACTAGCCTGCACAGGGAAGAAAAACGCATCATTGAGGAAAAATTACCGGATCATCTCCCCGATGCCCAGGTGGTCAGTTCTTTACAGTTTATGGAATTGATTGAGTTTCTGCACAGTCGTTCTCAGGAAGATTTACCTCCGGAACGACAAGCGCCTCTTTCTGAAGCCATGGCAGAACATATCAAACGACGCTTACTGTATTCGGGAACAGTGACGCGCATTGATTGTCCCTGGGGTTTACCCTATTATGCCCTGACCAGTGCATCTTATTCGCCCGTAGATGGCAAAGAACGTACCTACACGGTGGTGGAGGATACGGCGCAGTATTTCCGGTTGATGAAAGAGTGGGCAGAACGTCAGCAGCATGTGATGCGGGTTTTGGAGGAGTTGGATATTCCACCGGAAAATATTGACCAAGCGATAACGGAACTTGATGAAATTATTCGCGCTTGGGCGGATAAATATCATCGCGATGATGGTAAACCGATGGTTTTACAAATGGTGTTTGGTCGGCAAATAGAATAGTTATTTGTCATTTGTCATTGATTATTTGTCCTTGGTTATTTATAACTGAGGACTTTTCTATCAAGATGTGGGGGTCTGGGGGAGCAAGGGGGTCAACAAGTATGACCTCAATAAATATTGCAGGGTACTCAGGGAACAGTTTGAATGGTGCAAAAAGCGGGTCTTCCGTACTTAGTGTGCTAAACTATCAGTTTTAATATCTTAAAAGCAATCACCATAAAGAATGTAGCGCCTAAGCCCCTCAAAACAACTTGAAATTAGGGGATAAATGGCTAAAGCTCTTGCTGTCGAATATTTTAGCAACTCAAACTAACAATTTAGCACACCAACTACGGAAGACCCGATATCAACGCCGCCATCAACATTTTGATGAAGGCATTACAAGGTCTGGCACAACTACCGAGGGGCACTCGGAAAGTAACGCCTGGGGATGAGATGACCCTCTGCTTGGATGGGGAAACCCAAAAAAGTAAGGTTGCTCGACGAGCCAGGAACCCCCGTCAGCGATGATGGGAATCCCCACCTTCAACGAAGTAAGGTGGGGAGGATGTCAACCAGGTAATCCCATGATACTGTGCCAGATGATGACAAAAAGGATAGCCGCGATCGCACCAATTAATGTATTGATAAAATTCACGACTTCGTTGGTCATCCATTCGACCTGAGATTGCCAGGTGGCACCAATCACACTTTCCAAGTTGGTGGCAATAAAGGCGGCGAATACACAAAACCAGACCCCTGTCAAGTCTATAAAGCCAATGCCCCAACCCAGAAACGCGATCGCAGCCGAGGCGACAGCCCCTGCTAAGGTTCCTTCTAAGCTGACTGCGCCTTCGGTTCCGGGGGAGACGGGTTGTAAGGTGGTGATTAAAAAGGTGCGCTTACCGTAGGCTTTACCCACCTCACTGGCGGTAGTATCAGAAAGCTTAGTGGCGAAACTAGCGACAAAACCCAGTAGGAGGAAACTGCGATAGGGTTCATCCAGGAAAAGAACGCCCACCGCGCAAAGCGTACCCGTTAAAGCTGAACCCCAGACATTTTCCGGTCCTCTAGCGCCCGAACGCTTTTCAGCAATCCCCGCCGCTTCTTTTTGTGCCATACCGATGCGGGTAACAGCAGAACCGACAAGAAAATAAACCATCACAATCAGATACCCTTGCCAGCCTAAGGTTCCCCAAATCAAAATCCCCAACGCCCCGGCGTGGAGAAGTCCAGCCGGGGTGAGGAGTTGCTTGGGGATCAGCCACGCGATCGCTAATAATATTGTATTTAAGAGGACGGCAATCAGCCAAGGATTAAGAGAATTGAGTGTTGCAAACATTGCTGAGTTTTGAGTTTGATTGTGTAAGGGCGGGTTTTATTACTATCGTTTCTTACCTCACAAGGGATGTAAATCGCGCCCGCCCTGAGTGAGTGCTTTGAGTTTTGTGTCAGGGCGGATTTTACTATTATCGTTTCTGATAACCCAGATGCGACTAAACCTGCCCAGACCCCACAATGGCATATATTAAGGGTTAAGAGGATGTTTCCGGGTGTATAGTAGGCAACAGTTTTTGGTATGCAATCGATGCATAACTGTTTAGGATGATTATCGGATTAGGCAAAACTTAAATTAATAGCAATGAATCCCATTCTCTTCCATTTAGCATTTCCCGTTAGTGATATTGAGCAAACCAAAGAGTATTATGGCAGAGGACTCGGCTGTGATATTGGGCGAGAAACCCGTCAAGCGGTCATTTTAAACTTATATGGGCATCAACTGGTAGCCCATCTCACCGATGAACCCTTAACACCACAACGGGGGATTTATCCGCGTCACTTTGGTTTAATTTTTACCGCAGAAGCCGATTGGCAAGCTTTATGCGATCGCGCCCAACAGCAGCAGCTTCAATTCTATCAGCAACCGAAGCGACGCTTTCCAGGTGATGTGACTGAACATCGCACTTTTTTCTTACAAGACCCATTTTATAATTTAATGGAGTTTAAATTTTATGCTCATCCAGAGGCAATTTTTGGTAGTCACGAGTTAGCCGCGATCGGCGATGGATGATTAGTCATTTGTCAATCCTTAAAATAGGGCTAAAGCCCTTACTACAAACTACGCAGCTAATTTGCCTTCTGAATCCGATAAAAGGGTTCTGATAAAGCAGAAGCTACCGCTTGCATACTGTGGGAATTTATCACCATACAAGCATGGGCAAGAACTGAAACTTTCACATCTTTACCCACGGGCATTTGTGAACTATTACCCGGAACAATAATAAAATCCCACGGTGTCCAAATTGATGTAAAATTAAGGCATTCTAACATTTTGACATCTCGGTTTAAATCCTCTATTAAAGGACTTTTTGGACGCATTTGTACGCAGGCGCGACGGTTCAATAGGTAGGCTAACCAGGTGCCGTGATGGGGGGCGGCAATGGTAATATAACGCTGCACTCGGTCAATTCCACCTAATCGCTGGACATAATAGCGGGTGACGAGTCCCCCCATACTTAAACCGACTAAATCAATGGGTTGATTTTGGGGAAAGGTTTGGTTAATAAAATCGGCTAATTGGGCAGCCATTTCGTCTAAACCCAATGTAGCATTATTGGGTTTAAGGTCAATACTATAAACAGAAAAACCCTTTTTCCTAAGGTAGGGAGAGAGTTTGCGAAAAACAGATGAGGTGCGGAAAATACCGTGAACGAGAACAACTGGATTAGTCATTTTTCATACTCAAGGAAGCCAGAAGCAAGCTACGTCATTTGCTAGTAACAGGGAACAGGTAATTAACAGTATTTTCTGCTATCTTCTCCCCTCTACTTTATCAAACGTTTTCTCTAAGATATTCAATCCCTCTGCGTACTCTGCGGAACCCTCTGCGTACTCTGCGTTAAAAATAGACAATTGTATCTATTAATAGCATTACACTGGGCGCAAGGATAGTACCCCTACAATATAATTTCAGTATCATTCATCTTAAAATTAATTTGTCGAGATTAGCCTATAAAAATGATAACAGCCGTTCAAGTTGCGATCGCGGGGGAGGCTGCTGAACCCGCCGTGTCTGAATTGATGGCGATTCCGGGATTATCGGTATCCTATGAAGCCCAAACTCAAAAAGAGGGAACCATAGCCGTAATTGCCACGATTGTCGGCATTGCTGGCGGAACCGTGGCGCTAGCCGAACAAATTCGCAAGTGGTATCAGGAATGGAAGCAATCCCAGTCAGGACAAACCTTTGATGTAGTGATTCAAAGTCCCACCGGGCGCATTGTCCTGGAAGATGCCACAATTGAGGAAATTTGTCAAGTCCTAAAAGCCTTGGAACAGTAGTCGTGCATTACGGTTGTATAGTCAGGGAGAATGTCCGGGGGCGTTAGTAGAACCCTTAGGGGATGCGGTGTGGTGTGCGCCCGAACCCGCCTATTATCAATTTTTAGACCCCAGAACCCAATTAATCCGGGTGGCGACAGCCCAGGAATTTGTCGGGCGGCGGCAGGTATTACAGCGCTGTTTGCGGAAGCTGCGGAATACGGGGAATTTGGGGGTGTTGATGTATGGCTTGGGGGGTGTGGGGAAGAGTAGCGTGGCGGCGCGATTGTTGGAGAGGGTGGGGAAGTGGTGTTGAGTTGTCGCCAAACACGGTAATAAGTATCCCCCCTAGCCCCCTTTGAAAGGGGGGGACAAGAAATTGCATCCTTTGAAAGGGGGGGACAAGAAATTGCATCCTTTGAAAGGGGGGGACAAGAAATTGCATCCTTTGAAAGGGGGGGACCAGAAATTGCATCCTTTGAAAGGGGGGGACAAGAAATTGCATCCTTTGAAAGGGGGGGACCAGAAATTGCATCCTTTGAAAGGGGGGGACCAGAAATTGCATCCTTTGAAAGGGGGGGACCAGAAAGTAAGCCAAGTCATTTAAGGGGACAATAAAAAATTAATCAAAATCCCCCTTTGAATAAATCAATTAATCAAAGTCCCCCTTTCAAAGGGGGATTTAGGGGGATTTCAACGTTGATTGCGTAGTCACAAGCTTTGGCTGATGAAGGGATACCGTTAGGACTTTTTGCCAAGGAAAGCAGTCAATCGAATTAACCAGAGTCTATAGGCGCACACTTTCTCTGATTATACTGTTTATTGAATCATAGAAACCGTTTTTTTGTCAACCCGTTTAATCATAAAAAACCCGTTCTGATACAAGGATTTTAGGACAGGGCGACCCGACCGACTTGATTAACTTTTCACGGGAAATCAATCATGAAACCTGCGAATCGGGGCGGGTTTAGTCGCATCCCTTGTGCAACCGAAGAGATAATTGTGAAACCCGCCCCTACAGGGTCACCTGTCAAGTTTATTTCACCATTTTAGCTGTGTCAAAATTAATCTCTGTCGTGAGAAAAAGCTTAACAATTCATACCGGATACATTGAGGCTAATCTTCCCGCATCCGGCTTTAATTTTTCGCCGGAATAAAATTATCATGGAGACTGACCAACCCATCCCCATAGATAACTTTAATTTCATGCTCACGTCCATCTTCCCCAGAAAGGGTATAAATAAACTGCTGACGCTCAGACTCTAAGCCAGTAAACTGATAATTGAGTGAGTCTAAAGAGAATAAGTCCTCATATTGTGATTGAATTGCCTTCAAATCCTCTTGACCAAACAAGGTTTCCTCAAGATTTAAAACTTTGCCCAGCTTTTCAATGTCTTGGCTTTGAATGGCATCGATATACCGTTCAACTAAACGATTCACGTAAACGGAATAGAACAAAAATGGGTCATCTAAGCGAATAGTTTGATCTTGATAAACAGCAATCGACTTACTCATCCCGCTAGGGGTAGAGATGCGGTAAGTAAAGCGTTGAATCGGAGTTTTATCGCCTGTTTCCCCCAATTGTTCAATACCCAGACGCTCAAAATCAGTAATCTCTTCCCCTTGGAAATAAGCCTGATAATGCTCAAGTGCAGCTTGCACATTTTCAGAGACGCGATCGCGTTCCATCAAATAGGGCATAAAGAACTCAACATTTTCCTGATTAATTGCCTCAATTGTGGCAGCAATTAACGCATCAGCTGCTGCGGGTGTTAGGGGTTTAGCTATTTGAGCGTCGGGAACTTGAGTTAGAGTTTCCGCTGCTACTGTTTCCCCTCGACTAGAAACTGTTTCACCTTGAGAGCATCCAAAAAACAGAACGCTGGATAGACTAATAATCAAAACAATAAACTTATTCATGCTCGAATCGGGTAAAGGGTCATTTCATTTGCCTTTGCTGATGAAGGGATACAGCTAGGGATTCTTCGCCCAACAAAGCAGTCAATGGCACAAACTCCAGCCTATAGGCGCACACCTTCTCCGACAATACTATTTATTAAATCACAAAAACGCTTTTTTTGTCAACTCAGTTCTCAGAGAGTCAATAAAAGTAGTCGATTCTTGTTTCCATCTCTAGCGAGATTGCCAGGTTTGAGGTTTTGTGTACTCTAGTTGAAGCATACTCATAATGCAAATTTTACAAGATTCCGCCGCAGGGCAGGCTACCCTGTAGGGGAAATAAACACGATTACACGTTCAATTACATTCTGACGAGAGATATATGACACAACCAAGCTTCGGAGTCATCGGTTTAGCTGTGATGGGAGAAAACCTGGCGCTCAATGTGGAAAGTCGCGGTTTTCCGGTGGCGGTGTACAACCGGACTAGCTCGAAAACAGAAGAATTTATGGCAAAGCGTGGCTCGGATAAAAACGTCACCGCCGCCTATTCCCTAGAAGATTTTGTCAAAACCTTGGCACGTCCCCGTAAAATCCTGGTGATGGTCAAAGCAGGCAAACCAGTTGATATTGTCATCGATCAACTCAAACCCCTACTCGAACCGGGCGATATGATTATCGATGGCGGGAACTCCCTCTACCAAGACACCGAACGCCGCACCAAAGACTTAGAAGCCACAGGACTCGGCTTTGTCGGAATGGGAGTCAGTGGTGGCGAAGAAGGAGCGCTCCATGGTCCTAGCTTGATGCCAGGAGGCACCGATACGGCATATAAAGAGTTAGAACCCATTTTGACCAAAATTGCCGCTCAGGTGGATGATGGACCCTGTGTCACCTACATTGGTCCTGGGGGTGCAGGTCATTATGTGAAGATGGTGCATAACGGGATTGAGTATGGCGATATGCAGCTCATTGCCGAAGCCTATGATTTGCTCAAAAATGGCTTAGGATTGGATCACAAGCAGCTTCATCAGGTGTTTTCCGAATGGAATACGACCGATGAGCTAAATTCTTTTTTAATTGAAATTACGGCGGATATCTTTAAGTACATTGACCCGGATACGAATCAGCCTCTGGTTGATTTGATTCTGGATTCTGCCGGACAAAAGGGAACCGGACGCTGGACGGTGGTCAGTTCTCTAGAATTAGGTGTACCGATTCCCACCATGTACGCGGCGGTGAATGCGCGGGTAATTTCGTCCTATAAACAGGAACGGGTAGCGGCAGCGAAGGAGCTTACAGGTACTACGGGTAAGTATGATGGAGATAGCCAAGGGTTTATCAACAAAGTCCGTGACGCTCTCTACTGCTCAAAAATGTGTTCTTATGCTCAAGGAATGGTATTGTTGGGTAAGGCATCACAGGAGTTTAATTACAACCTGAACTTGGCAGAAACTGCCCGGATTTGGAAAGGGGGTTGTATTATTCGGGCGGGATTCCTGGATAAGATTAAAAACGCCTTCAATGAGAATCCAAAACTGCCGAATTTACTATTAGCGCCAGAGTTTAAGCAAACGATTCTGGATCGGCAAGAGGCTTGGCGGGACGTGCTGGTGGTTTCTAACCAGTTGGGAATCCCGGTTCCAGCCTTTAGTGCGTCGTTGGATTACTTCGACAGCTATCGGCGCGATCGCTTACCGCAAAACTTGACCCAGGCACAGCGCGACTACTTTGGCGCTCATACATATCAGCGAACCGACAAGGAAGGGGTTTTCCATACCGAATGGGCGCAGTCGTAGAGACATGACCTGTCGCGTCGGTTAAAACTGGTAGTTTGCACCATTTTTAGTTAGCCCCGACAGCAGCCAAGAACTCAAGTTCTTGGCTTATAACGCAAGTCGGTTGAAACCGACTGGAATTCTTTTGTAGTCCTCTTTAGACGACTTGAGCTTTTGGTTCCTTGGGTTTAAACCCAAGGCTATTTTTTTGGACCCCCATTCGACGATCGCAGGGGTTTGTAACCAAACCCCTACGGCGTGGTGAGGATGTCAATTAAACGACATAGATAGGTAGGGGTATCGCTACCCCTACACCTATCTCAGAAGCACTTATTCCTTAGCCGCCTTTAACGCTGACCAGGCATCCGTCCGCCTTCATCGTTACTACCACCACGGGGTGCAGAGTTACCAGGGTCTCCACCTTCTGGACCATTGCCAATCCCTTGGTTGAAGTTGCGATTCATATTACCCTGCCCTTGGTCATCGTCATCGTCATCGTCATCGTCATCCATCTCATCATCGTCATCGTCATCGTCATCGTCATCCATGTCTACATCCATGTCATCATCGATGTTGGTATTCTCATCTTCCATCTCCATCGCGGTATCATCTTCATCGACAACGGTGTCGAGTTCCTCATCGGGAATCTGCCGCAAACCAACCAAACCTGGGAAGCAACGACTGCTCGGACCAACCATCTTGTAGCCTTGGCGAGCCACAGCCACACCGCCACTAGTACGAGTAGCGATCAGATAGCGACTACCGCTACGCTCTGTATAGTTGACCCTTACTCGTCCTTGAGCAGCACTAGCGCTGGTGAAACGGATAGAGTTAGAGATTTCGTATTGAGTTTCCGCTGTACTGGAAGTGCCAGAGAAAGCAATCAGGTTCGTATTTGCTGAGCTAGCATCTGCTGTGGCTGTCGTACTCGCTGATGCTGTAGCAGAGGCGGTAGCTGAAGCCGAGGAAGTCGATGAGACTTGAGATTGTCCCGAACCATCTCCTGTGAACACGATGAGACTGTCGCCACTGCGGAAATTAATTTTGTTGTTGTTCTCGATAGAGACAGTGCTGCCACCGAATGTGATGTTACTAACATTTAGTCTTGGACCGCCACAAATCACACAGACTAAATCGATGTCATTCTCATCGTTGGGATTTTCATAGTCAAAGTCAAATCCCTCGTCAACGTCTGTATCGACATCATCAATATTGCTGACCCCAGCAAAAGCGCGGAAACTAACGCTTCTAGCTTCACCTTCGACTTTAGCGCCATCTTGCTCAAACTTGAACTTGGTTCTGTCACTATCGCCAGTGCTGGTGAAGGCGAGTCCATTGGCACTAAATACAGAAGCAAAACCAGAGATTTCTCCCTCGTCTTTCCCTTTAATCTCGAAGCGGTCTAAAGCAACGTCAGTATCTATACCTGACCCTTCAATCTTAATTTCCTCTAAATCTGAGAGAGTTGCATCGACAATACCGCCTTCACCTTTAATCTTAAATTTGAACTCTTGGGTTGTGCCGGAAGAGCCAACCGTCTGAATCTCAAATTTCTGGTTGGCGTTACCAACAAAACTGATTTCCTCAGTAGTGCTGTCATATAAGTAGTTACCAGCCGCCAAATCTTCCCCTTCAAACTTAAACTTAATCCGCCGCACTAGAGCGCTTTGACCAGAAGCAGGAGGCATCGTGCTACCACCGCCACGGAACTGTAAAGTTGGAGCCAGGTCAATCAGACCACTGTCTAGACCTGCTTCAAAGTCACCAATCTGTAATTCTCCACTAGCGGCAGCAAAACCACTCGTAGATACGGTAACATCTTCAAGACCGGGCAAAAACACGGGTGGCGCATCACCAACCATCTCAGGTGAAATCAGTGAACCCGTCAGGTTAAGGCTTTCAGTAAAAGAATCGAGGGTAAAGTTTAAAAGGGTGTCCCTTCCTGAGAAAGTCACCAAACCGCCATTTTGAGTGAAGGCAATACCCGAAAGCCTGCCTTTAAGCACACCCGTATCACCTGCATTCGGCATACCATCGCCGTTATCCGTGAAACTGGCAGCAGTGGGTACAAATTGAGAATTAGTAGTTACCCCGTTCGGACTTTCAATGCGGAGTTGCTGAACAGTGGCATCAAACAGCGTCACATTACCGGCGGCATCTTGACTGGGTACAAAAAACCCGGCTTCACCTGCAACTCTACCCCCGGTGACTTCAATTTGTGCTTCAGCCGCCGGGGAAAGTAAAACAGCAAAGCCACCAACTAGACCCAAACCAACAATGTAGCGAAGTGATTTTATCATCATCTTGAGACTCCATCCGTGAATGAACTAAATGAACAGAGGTATTCTCCTGGCTTCGGTATCCAACCCCCACTATAGGTTTGTCTTGATTTAATCCTGACCAGAGTCAGATCACGAAGTAGTAGAGGTTAGAAAAGGGAAAAAGTACCCAAAGACTGCTTTGCCAGGTCAGTGTATCCGTCGATTACACAATGCAGGTTACTGGTTATTTTTTCAGCCTTTCCTGAAACAAGACGCCTCCCATTAGGGTCAGTTCCCCTATAGGGGCATCTTTACAGAAGCTTTATAAAAAAACTCAAATCCAGACTTGGCATACTGTTTAGCCTCAACTATCCCAGTTTCCCTGAATTGGTTGTGGAACCAAGAGTCAGTCTTTTCCAGCGAGATTATACAAACATGAAATCTCATGGTTTTAAACGACTGACTCCTGACTCTTAACCCGAATGTCTTTTCCTACCTAGAAGGTAAACGTCGTGCGAATTGCACCAATCGTGATTGTGTCGTTGTCGTCGTTATGCAAAGGATTGAAAATCACAATCACCCCAGGAGTGATGCTGATATTATCTGCCACTTGCCAACGGTAGAACGCTTCGACATGGGTTGTCGTGTCCGGTTGATCACCAGGTTCAGCAAAAAAGTTGCCCTCAGTCAAAAAGCTAGGAACGTTTCTGCCATCTGGTAAATCACTGTCAATAATCCGGGGAGGTTGACCGACATAAAGTCCGCCCATATTCCCTTCGCCAAACAAGTCGGGGAAATTCAGGAATGCCATCCAGTTGAAGGTTTCCACTTCTCCATCATCACCTTTAAAGTCGGAAATCGTATAACCTGCCCATCCACCAAAGGTAATCCGGGATGTAGCTCGCCACTCTAAACCAGCTCCAAAAGCATTCGTATTAATCGGCGCTCTGCCATTGATACCACGCAGCACCACCTGATCATCTCCAATACCAGTTCCTAATCGTCCAAAGGGAGAATAGGCATTAATGTATTGAAGCGACAAGTCTATGGTATCGATGGGAGAGACAACTAACTGTGCACCTGCTGAGGTTTCCCCATTGTCTCCACCAAAAATGCCATTATCCACATCTGCTGGTGTACTTGCTGAATAGACGCCCTGCAAACTCAGGCGAGTCGCAATTTGCCAGTCAAAACCAATACCACCACTGCCATTGCCCACATTAATAACCGGGTTACGTTGGGCAAAGCTAGATAAAGGTCCAGAACCTGCACTTTCAATTCGGTTGACTCCCCGGAAGACGTTAACTGGGTTGACCCCTTCAGGTCCAACAATCACAGCAACATTCCTGCCGATTAGCTGACGATAGTTGAGGTCAGTCAGTTCTAAATCATTATCATTGTCCCCTTCATAGCCCAAGCGTACAAAGTTCCCTAACGTATTGCTAAAGGAAGGACTATTATTACCATTTCCTGCTTGGAAACTGGTTAACAATAGACTGCGAGGACTCAATTGGGTAAACAAGCTCAACTGTAAGTTGTTAATTAACGTGACATTGGTGTCTTGATCCGTTAATTGGCTAGTGGCTAATTCAAAGTCATTATCGTCGCTACGCCCCTGAACCCCCAAAATCGCTTGCCCAAAGATTTTAGTCGTCGTCGAGAACTGATTATCCTCTAAAAAGGCAGTTCGACCTTCCAAGTTATCCACCCGCGCCCCTAGGGTAGCGATTTCTGCCTCAAACTCTAGCACCAACCGTCGCAACGCCTCTAAATCCCCGGTGGGAAACTCGGAACGACCTGCAATCAACCGCTCAATTTGCTGTAAACAAGCATTCAACCCAGCGGCAAATTCATACCGGGTCATCGCCCGATTGCCACGAAACGTGCCATCTGGATATCCGGCAATACAACCATACCGTTCCACCAGACTCCGCAGTGCTTCATACGCCCAGTCTCCGGGAGAAACATCTCTTAACTGAGACACGCTAGTCACTTGACCCATCGGGTCAGATTCCTCGACAGCCTCTAATGGATCAACGAATAGAGGATCAGGAACAGTGGGATCACTTGCCTCTTCCATGTCTGGCAAGGCTTGGGCTAAGTCTTGGACGTTGGTGTCCTCAAAGGCTTCCTCAGACTCAATCAGGGAATCCGTTGGCGTTATCATCCCAACTTCATGGGTGGCGGATACTGCTTGTTCAGTCGTAATGTCTGCTTCAGTTCTTGGGGAGACTATCTCAACCGGAGAAGTTGCTAGTTCCGTTTCAGTTGACGGAGATAGTCCTGGGTCTACTCCTGAGGTTTCCGTCAGCCGAGCCAAATCGGTCTGCTGCTGATCTGACGATTCAACAGGCGTTGCTTGCGCGGCACAAAAGCTGGTTACCCAGCAACCCACAGTAGCAAATATCAAAGCTGATGACGCTGTTTTTCCCAAACGTGCATAAGTCGTCATGGTTTTATAACTCCTCACAAAAACCACACTCGCCCTCGATTTTAACTATAAATAAGAGACAACGGTCAATTAGCTCTTTATTCCTTGATCAAAGCTAAGTTTTCCTGTTGGAGACAGGGAACAGGGATCAGGAAACAGGGAACGGGAAATCAGTAATTATTGGTATCTGTCGGAGTACGACATGTCTTACCCCGACTCGGGTTAAAGTCGCTGCGTCAGTTCTAATTTCTCAGCTTGATTGGCATCCGATCGCTGTTGGGCTGGATTCTTTCCCGTTAATAAAAGTTAACGAAGTTCAGAACTTATCAGTCTTTGTGTAAATAATTAGGTGGTAAAAATTAAAGTCAGGCGGCGGGGATCGCCATACTCAAGGGAGCGAGAAGCAAGCTACGTCTTATTGTCAGGGTTTGAGGACTATTTACAGAACTGGTGGAGAGTTGGGTTTATTTCCACCAACTACTTATGTCAGTCTGCGGGGCATCGAACCCCTCGACTGGCACTCCTGTAACTTCCCGCCTTGAATCACGGGGTTTCTCGGAGGTTTCCGGATCGACTATTGATGAAAAATAATTATTAACTTAATGACGGTTGAGTTCCGGATTGGCTCAGGATTTCTAATCTAACGATCCCCGATCCGGGGGAAATTGTCAGAATTACTTGTCATTTCGTAAACAAATGCCAACCAAATCTCAGGAATAGCGCTAAGATCGAATTCATTTATACCCCGTCTAAGTTGAAAACTGGAGATTCTCGTCGAGAAAAACTACGGGTTTCAAGGTAGATGCGGTTTAGTTGAGGAATGCAAGGAATGGGTGAAGCAAAACGTCGTAAAACTGCACTTGGAGACAAGTATGGTCAAGAGGCGAGACTCTTCCCCTGGCTCCCGATTACTAAAAGTCAGGGTGAGGAGTTCGTCAAGCTGACGACTAAGGGCGCTTGGATTGGCATCGGCTTTCTCGTACTCTGGTGGCTAACCGTGCGCTTTGTGGGACCGACATTTGGTTGGTGGCAAATCGATTAGCCAATTCCCACCGATGGACTAGGCAGAAATGGTATCAGATTGAGTACCGCCATTGTTGCTACTGATACAACTGATTAGGAATTTGTATCGGATAACTTGAGGATTGTCCCCAATGACTTGAGCTATCTAGAGAGCAACTTTTCTGAAGTGGGCTAGAATCGTGAAGCTGGCTCGTCAAGCTAGAATCACTCAAGTCCCTAACCCTGTTAGTCAATTTGAGGAATCAGCACAACTCAGGATTTGTTCATGTTTTGCACTGACCCCTCCCAAAACAGAGTCTTAAATCCTTAAGAAAGTATAAAATCTAATATTCTAGGAAAGGTGTTTGGAGGATTAACGTGTTCATAAGACTTGCAGAGCAACATCGCCAATTTGTCCGAGATTTAGTTATGAATCTTCAGGCTTTGGCGATCGTGCTAGAAAACCGAGGCTATTTGGCATCTTGCTATACCTGCGGCAATCAAATGAATAGTGCCTCATTTATGGTCAGTCTGGGCGATAGTCACCTGATTCGTTTTTTGGTCTCCGATTACGGGATCACTTGGACGGAGATGCGTGACGATCGCGAACTGATGAAGCTAGAAGGGGCTGAAGCGATTAGCCAACTTCAAGATCTAGCGAATCTGGTCAAGTACCAAATTCAACCGTCTTCTGAGCTTCGTGGTACTTCAGCGCGATCGCCAATTACCTCTTTTCGCGAATCGATGGAAGTGATTGGTTGAGAGGCTGAGTGTTTGGAACATCACCGTTTCCTTGTCTCAAGGCAAGACTCCAGGTAACGCGAGGCGAGGGGTTAAATGAGATGGTAGAAAAATTTAATGCCCTCTTGCCTCTGACGTTTACCGATTAATCGTTAACAACGGCTCGTTACTTATACCTCAATCTTCGGCAAAAATATAACGATACAACTCACTCTTGTCGGGTTCTGGACTGGTTTGAGCAAACTGTACCGCATCATTGAGAACCTCTTGAATACGATGGTCGATCGCCTTGAGTTCTTCAGCGTCGGCAAGATTTTGCTCCTTCAGGTAAGCTGCTAGCTTTTTAATCGGATCGCGAGTCAGCCAAAATTCCTTTTCTTCTGAGGTGCGAAGTTCATCGGGATCGGCTAGGGAGTGACCTCGGAAGCGATAGGTGAGGGCTTCAATTAAGGTAGGACCTTCACCTGCACGGGCACGAGCAACGGCTTCTTGGGCTACAGAGTGCACCGCGAGGACATCCATCCCATCGACTTCAATTCCTGGCATCCCAAAAACACTGGCTTTCTTGTAAATTTCCGGCTGGGACGTTGCCCGTTCATGTGCCATGCCAATTGCCCATTTGTTATTTTCTACAACATAAATAATCGGCAATTTCCATAAGGCTGCCATGTTCAAGCATTCAAAAAACTGACCGTTATTGCAGGCGCCATCGCCAAAAAAGCAAGCTGTAACTTGATCGGCATTGGGATCACCCAAAGCGTCACGATGATATTTTGCCGTAAATGCTGCTCCTGTGGCAACGGGAATCCCCTCTGCAACAAAGGCAAAACCGCCGAGGAGATGATGGGGTTGTGAGAACATATGCATCGAACCCCCACGTCCTTTAGAGCATCCAGTGGCTTTGCCAAATAACTCTGCCATCACCTCCCGTGCTGGCACGCCTGCGCTCAGAGCATGGACATGATCGCGATAGGTGCTACATACATAGTCATAACCCTGGCGCATTGCCCGAATCACCCCGGTGGAAACAGCTTCTTGACCGTTGTAGAGGTGAACAAAGCCAAACATTTTGCCCCGGTAATACATTTCAGCGCATTTGTCCTCAAACAAGCGCCCCAAAACCATATCTTCGTAAAGCAGTAATCCTTCGTCTCTGGTAATTTGACCGTCTTGAACTTGAAACTGAGGTAACGTCCGTTCCTGAACCATGGCGAATCGAGTATCCTTGCAGCAATTACTATACTGGTATTTTGTTCTCAAAACTCAAAACTATTTTTCAGTTAGGATGGGCGAGTATTGCTAGAATGACTACTATGTTGGGGATACTATAGATTACTATACTTCAACGACCTCATCGTTTAAGATGGCAGGGATGGCAATTAGGGATGCGGCTTTCTCCCCAAAGTCAAACGATGGGGTATCCGTCGCAAAATCAGGATGAATTCAGTTGTTGCAGCGCTGGGGAAGTGAAACGTGCGAATTCCGCTCGATTACTACCGAATATTAGGACTGCCGATCCAGGCGACATCGGAACAGCTTCAAGTAGCCTATCGCGATCGCACTCTCCAACTTCCACGTCGGGAATATTCGGAAGTGGCGATCGCATCCCGCAAAGAGTTGCTGGATGAAGCCTATGGGGTTCTGTCTGACCCGGAACAGCGCTCAACTTATGATGCCAGCTTTCTGGAGAAAACCTACAACCCTGAACCTAGCCCCTCTGTGTCCCGAGAATCAATCGTCTCTGGGACTCAAACAACAGCCACGGATAGGATTGATCCAAATAATCCCAGTCTAGATATCACCAAGGAACAATTTGTTGGCGCTTTGCTGATTCTGCAAGAACTTGGGGAATATGAACTCGTCTTACAGCTAGGACATCCCTATTTGCAAAGTCGTGACAGCATCAGTTTGGATAAAGGTCACTTAGGAGACCCGCAACTGGTGCGACCTGATATTATCCTGACTTTGGCGTTAGCTTGTTTGGAACTGGGTCGGGAACAATGGCAGCAAGGTCGTTACGAAAATGCTGCCTTGTCTCTAGAAACAGGTCAAGAATTACTTCTGAGTGAAGGATTATTTCCCACAGTGCGGGGCGAAATTCAAGCCGATCTCTACAAGCTGCGCCCTTACCGCATTCTGGAATTATTGGCATTGCCCGATGAAAATATTGCCGAACGGCGTAAGGGTTTACAACTGTTGCAAGATATGCTACAGGAGCGGCAAGGAATTGACGGCAGTGCGGATGACCAGTCGGGACTGAGTATTGATGACTTTTTGCGCTTTATTCAGCAGTTACGGGGGTATCTAACGGCGGCTCAGCAGCAAACCCTATTTGAGGCAGAAGCCCGCCGCCCTTCAGCCGTCGCCACCTATCTGGCGGTTTATGCTTTGATTGCCCGGGGATTTGCCCAGCGCCAACCGGCTTTAATCGCCCGGGCTAAACAAATGCTCATGCGTTTGGGTCGGCGTCAGGATGTGCATCTCGAACAAGCCGTTTGTGCGCTGCTACTGGGTCAAACGGAAGAAGCCAGTCACGCTTTAGAACTGAGTCATGAATACGAACCGCTAGCATTTATTCGGGAACAGTCTCAAGGCGCTCCTGATTTGTTACCAGGATTATGCCTGTATGGAGAACGATGGCTGCAAAATTCCGTATTTCCGCATTTCCGAGACTTGGCAGAACAAACAGCCTCGTTGAAAGATTATTTTGCCGATGAGCAGGTACAAGCCTATTTAGAGCAGCTACCGGAATCGACGCCAACTGCTAATAATGAATGGTCAGTGACGGCTCAGAAAAAAGCCTACACCACAGCAGCATCCGCAGGTCGGAGTAACGGTCATTCCCGCGATCGCGAACCGGCAATCGTTGGCTCATACAGCACTAGAGAGCGGGATCTGGCATCTCAAGCCGGGAGTTTGGGAACAGGGAGCCGCACCTCGGTATCGGGTGTCTCGACGTTACCCACAAGCCCACGGGTTGCTTCCCCAACAAGTCGGGTTGGGGAATCGGCGACTCAAGCCATCAATGCTTCTGGGGATTCATCAGCAAACACGGCGCTCAAGTCACCCCCTTCAGGGCGTCCATCCAAAGTCCGCTCAGAAGCAGAAGCCACTCGAGTGCGTCCTGGGTCTGGGATATCCACTCCGTCTGCTGAAGGACATCTGGATCAATCCCCTCCAGGACGCCTGCAACAATTACCTGAGCGCCGCAAGGCGACTCAAAAAAACCGACGCTCTATTTTGCTGGTTATTGCCGGATTAGTGGGTGTGGGATTATTCGGGTGGTTGGTAATCGCTTTGATCCAAAACATCCGCCAAAGTTTCTCAGCGCCAGGCTTAGAAGGTGAACAGCCAATGGTAGAACTTGCCCAACCTCCTATTCCTATCCCCGAACCCGGTAGCCAGTTGATGGCACCAGGCGGTCCTTTGACTCAAGATACAGCACAGCAAGTGATTCAAACCTGGCTTTCGACGAAATCTCAAGCCTTTGGGCAAGATTATCAAATTGATCGATTAAATCAAATTCTAGCCGAGCCGGTTTTATCTGTTTGGCGGCGACGGGCGCAAACCAATCAGCAACGGAATATTTATGCTCAGTACAATCACCAGGTTAAAGTAACATCCGTGCAAACAAATCCGGCTAATTCTGACCAAGCCAAGGTACAAGCGGCGGTCAAAGAAGAAGCCCGCTTCTATCAAGACGGTGAGATTACTCAGGGACTCTCATACAATGAAAATTTGCAGGTTCAGTATGAGTTGGTGCGTCAGGACGGTCAATGGTTTATTAAAGATATGGCGGTAAGGTAGGTGTAGAGACGTTGCAGGCAACGTCTCTACACCTAGGATTAGAAACTAAAGGTTGTGCGGATTGTGCCTACCCAAATATTATCATTTCCATCATCATGATTGGGATTTAAAATCACATAAGCTCCTGGTGTAATCAGGATATTATCCGTAAGCGGATATTGATACTGCGCCTCAATTAAGAAAGATGTATCTTCATCTTCATTACCACCATCAACATTAGTCAGTTTAGGTGGCATTCCTCCCATAATCGAAAGTGCTGCACCCTCTTTACCTAAGTCCAGAAACGACACGTTTGCCACCCAAGTCCATAAATCAGCATTATCCCCTTCTCTGGCACCCGCTTCAGCTTCCGCATCAATATAACCGCCCCAACCGGCGAGATTAATCGTCGGTGTAAGTCGCAAACTTCCTTGGATGCCAAAGCGTAAAGCTGAAGTAGCGATTTCGCCGAATGGTTCTTTTGCCCGTAGACTACCTGTGCTACCAGAAAGGTTGACATCTTCACCGGGATAGTAGGAATAGCCAAAAGCAAACCCTAAATCTAATTTTTCTCCCAGGGCCAGATTCAATTGAGAAATGGCGGTGAAGTCTCCATCAAAAAGCCCATCCTTATCTGCCGGACTGTTACTTTCACCTGTCAAATAACCGAGATCTAAACTCAGTGAATCGCTAAACTTAATATTGGCACCCACACCTTGCTCAGCATTAGTCCGGAATACAAAAGGATTGCGGCGATTAAACCGATTTAAAGCACCTGTGCCACTACTTTCGAGAATAGGGTTGTGGATTTCTGCGATGTCATTGAAATCAAAGCCATTAGCACCTACAAATAGCCGGATATTATCGCCTACTGGGAAGCGGTAGTATAAATCATTGACTTCAACATCATTATTTGAAGCCGCTTCAAACCCCAAGCGAGCCATTTCTGTGCCAGTCGCTTCATCAAATTCAGGGGTATTTCCCGCTTGTAAGCGAACTCTCAAGCGGTCTTCTCCCGTGAAACTGGTATCAAAGTTTAAACGAGTCCGGTGACTTAAGGTGATATTGTCTTCAATATCTTCGCCGCTATTATCAGCCTTTTCATCACCAAATGCGCTACCCAAATTGAAAATAACTTCCCCTCGCAGCTTGGTGGTGGTAGAGAACTGATTATCTTCCAAGAACGCCACGCGCCCTTCTAGATTATCAACTCGTGCGCCTAGGGTTGCCAATTCGGCTTCAAATTCCTGAATTAACCGCCGCAGGGTTTCTAATTCTGTACCATCAGGAGTATCCCCAACCATTAACCGCTCAATTTGCTGTAAACAAGAATTCAAACCAGCGGCAAATTCATAACGGGTTAAGGCGCGATTACCCCGATAGGTGCCATCTGGATACCCAGCAATACAACCATAGCGCTCCACTAAGCTACGCAGTGCTTCATAAGCCCAATCCCCTGGAGAAACGTCTCGCAACTGACCCACGCTAGTTACTTGGTCAAGGGATTCGGTGTTATTTTCACCACTGTAGCGTTGGATTTGTTCTAATAGTTCACGATTAGGATCAGCCGTCGTGTTAGTCGGACTCAAGTCAGGGCTGACATCGGAAGCGATTTGTAGAGAATCAATCTCTACTGACATTTCAGATAACGGGTTATTGAGTTTAACGGTTGATTCGCTAGTGGCTGTTTGGTTCGGAACCGCCGCATAAGCGTTGCTAGTGACAAACAAAGATAGTCCGAGTAGGGCGGGACTGATTTTAAGCGTTTTCCAGACAAAAGTTGATTTCATCAAATTTTTCTCCTTACACCGAATTACCTTAGATACTCTGCAATAGTGTTCGCGGTTAGACTATACACGATTAGGACAACTATTGAAAATTCATTGTATTAATAAACGGTAAAATTAATCCGGGTACAGCATTGCTGTACCCCAAGGCTAAATCATGCAACTAGTCAACGACAGTTGCAACCTGCTTAGAAAGTAAAAGTCGTGCGGATAGTGCCTACCCAAATCTCATCATTTGCATCGTTATGTTCTGGGTTGAAAATGACAAAGGCGCCAGGAGTGATGGCAATATTGTCCGTCAGTTCATAGCGATAGAAGGCTTCGAGGTGATAGGAGGTGTCGTTGTTTTCACGACCAGCAATATCGTTATCGGTCACCTTAGGTGGCATACCGAATACAACACCCAGCTTGTTCCCCTCACCGCCTAAATCTAGCAAAGCCAAGTTAACCGCCCAGTTCCAAATATTGGCATCAAATCCTTCAGTAGCTTCTGCTTCAGCCTCTTGATAACCGGCCCAACCACCAACAGAAAACCTGCCAAATGTTACATTCGCTTGTAGTCCGTAGGAATCGACTGAGGTAGCCAGACCCTCAAATGGATCAGAGGCAAAGACACTTCCCGTACTGTTTGTAACGTTCACCTGACCGCCATTGTAGAAGGAGTGCAGATAGGTTGCTGCTAAGGAGATATTCTCAGTCGGATTGAAGACAACCTGACCTAAAGCAGAATAATTGCCGTCAAATAGACCATTTTTCTCAGCAGGATCACTGCCACCACCATCAACAATATAACCGGCTGACACAGATAAGGCGTCGCTTACGTTAAACGTTGCGGTTATTCCTGGACCATCAGTCTCAGAGCGGTAAATTGGGTTGAAGCGCCCAAAGCGGGAGATAGAACCACTGCCACTACTGTCAAAGTAGGGGTTGACTACATCGATAATGGTATCTTGGTACTCAGCTCCGGTGGCGTCAATTTGAACCAGGAATTTTTCACCGATGGGGAAGCGATACCACAGCTCATCGATTTCAACATCGTTATCGTTATCACCATCAAAGCTTAAGCGGGTCATGTTCGTCCCCGTTAAACCTCTGTTAAATGACGCGATATTTGCTGCTTCTAAACGAGTTCTCAGTCTGTCTCTTCCCGTAAAGCTGGTTTCAAAGTTCAGACGTACCCGATCGCCTAAGATGACATTAGTATCATTATCACCACCACCAATACGATCGCCGAAGGTATCAGCCAGGGCAAAGATGACTTCCCCTCTCAACTTGGTCGTCGTCGAGAACTGGTTGTCTTCCAAGAACGCCACGCGCCCTTCCAGGTTATCCACCCGCGCACCCAGGGTTGCCAATTCCGCTTCAAACTCCTGGATTAACCGCCGCAGGGTTTCTAAATCACGACCATCAGTACCATCATCAATTAACCGCTCAATTTGCTGTAAACAGGCATTCAAACCAGCCGCAAATTCGTAACGAGTTAAGGCGCGATTGCCCCGATAGGTGCCATCTGGATATCCCGCAATACAACCATAGCGTTCTACTAAACTACGCAGCGCTTCATAGGCCCAATCCCCCGGCGAAACATCTCGCAACTGACCCACGCTGGTTACTTGGTCAAGATACTCATTCCCTTCATTGCCATAGCGCTGGATTTGCTGCAAAAGTTCCTGATTCGATTTAACCGAGGTATCTCCAGCCGCCGGAACGGGTTCAGGGAAAGTACTATCTGCCAGTTCAAACGTGGGACTAACGGTTACGGCGGGTTGAGGCGTATCCTTTGCTCTTATAGGTTCAGACAGCGTTTGATCATCATTCAACGTGGGACTGATGGAATCTGTCAGTTCAGCTTCTAAATTCATGGTAGCTGTAGACAGACCTGTAGTCGTCAGATGGGAATTTGACTCAGCCGCTGATGTACCGCTAGCAACGAATAAAGAGGCAACCAGCAGGACTGGGCTTGCCTTTAACGCTTTCCAGAAGAGGTTAGACATAATCATTCACAATCCTCACACCTAATTCAATCCAAAACTGTAAAGCAATTGGGCTGAATGAGCAATAGCATTTTGGCTTTTACTCAAACCTATCACTAAATTTACTAATTAACTTTTACCATTTTTGGGGGCTACAAAAGATAAATTTTAAACCAAAAACACTTGGCTGGATACCTATAAAACATTAGAATTATTTATCTAACTCACTACTTGTAGGGGACTCTTCATGAAGAGTCCCCTACTGATGGATAGAGTTGCTGCGTAAGTCCTGATATGAGGGAGGTTTTGATACCAAGTCTGATAGCAGCTTGATTGTCTTGAGCAGGGAGAAAAAGAAAGGGCGAGAGCGAAAGGATAGAAAGGTAGAAGGTGATGATTTCAAATAGCTACGGAGATGATAGATGTGCCATACAAGCGCACCTACTCAATCAATGTTCCAGAGGTAGCCTGGGACTAGAACACTAACGGAATCGCCATTTGGGTTGCTTTATGCCATCGTAATCGGTTGGTTATCCAATCGCCGAATAGCGACAACGGCTGGTAAGGGTGGAGCATTTGTATCTTTAGTGGGCCAGTTGGAACCCAGGGGAACTTGGCGTTCTTGCAGAAATTCTTGCCCATCAGTAGTTTTAATCACAAACTTACGAGTCTCAGCCTTATTGTCATTGCGGATACCGTATTTTTCCCCTGGGTGTTGTATGGCTAGAAATAGGGTTTTTTGATCGGGACTAAAAAAGGGTCCTGTGGTTTCACATTCCATCGGTCCAATGCCAAATAGGTAAGCATTACCCGCCATTGCCCCAAATGTGGGAATACACCAGATCGAATTGTTGCCAAAAATTCCCTGAATATCGGTTTGACTTAAGGATTCACCTTGGTCATCGACACGACTCACCACTGACTTATTGTGCTTGGAGGTAGACAGATCGGTCACCATCCACACATTGCCATTTTTGTCAAATTCTAAATTATCGGGATTAGAAAATCCAGCGCCCCCTTCAGCCGGTTCGCCCCCCATGGCAAAGGATTCCCAGCGAAATGTCATGGCGGCTGGATCATCTTGGTCTTCTATCAGACGCAGAATCCAGCCATATTCCCAAGGACTTTCTCCCTGAGGTCCCCTGAAAACCCGCTTGTCTGGTCCGCCATCTCCCCCGGGACTACCAGAGGTAAAGGCGATATAAAGGGAACCATCAGCTGCAATGTCGGTATCTTCAGGACGGGCGGTGGTGGTAGCACCGGCTGCATTGGCGGCAAAGTGGGCGTCGATTAAAATCGCTCCCTGTTTTTCGGTATCATTACCAAGGTATAGATCCCCCAGTGTGGCAAACTGCTGCTTAAATGCCAAAGCCTCCGCATCGGTTGTCATGTCAACAATGCCTCCCTGGGGACGCTTGGGTAAGGGGACTAAGTTTCCTTCAACGGTGCTGGGTAACACGGGGTTGACTGGGGTACTGGGTGTTAATGCCATCCAGCGTCCTGTCCCATCGGGTTCAAATACAGCCGCGTAAAGCATTCCCTGTGCCATTAAACGGGAATTGGCTTTATCTGTGGGATTTCTAACCCTGTCTTTACTGACAAACTTATACAGATGACCGCCTCGGCGATCGCATCCCGAATATACCGCTAAGGGTTTACCGGATACAACCTTAAACGCCACGGCTTCATGACGGAATCGACCTAACCAAGTATGCTTCGTCCCATAATCATTGGCATCAGCCGGATCAACTTCCACCATCCAACCATATTTATTCCCAGCTAAACCAAAAACATTACCCCGCCCATCGACAAATTGATCGTTAATAATAAAGGGAAGGGTGGCGGGATCAAAGGACGTACCATCGGCGTAAACTGGTTCTGGCACTTGGTCTTGAAAATTTTCCTCCGCACTCAGTACCGTTCCCCAAGGCGTTGTGCCTCCGGCACAATTTTGCATCGTACCAATAATGCGATCGCCTAAGCCATCACTATACCCTTGTCCTTGAGTCTTACGGAAAACGGCGACAGCAGGACCGGTTGCGTTAAGATAGCGATCGTCTTCTAATCCAGAGATTCCGGTAATCCGCCGATCAGCATCAGAATTCGTCCGCATCCATGTCCCATCGGCTGTTCTACGAATTGAAATTACACCCAATCCCTGATCAATCAAACCAGCTTGAGAAATCTGCCGAATTTTAGCTTTCAGGGGATCATCATTGGGCAAAGCAAAGGCGTTAATCTGACCATTACTCTTCGCCGCAACTGCTTTAACCTCCTCGAATGGCAATGACTCACCGATGACTTGAGAATAAGTTTGCATCCAGGTGCCACCGCTAATATATTCAAAATTAATTGTCAGGTATCCTTCATCTTGACTGGTTTGTATAAAGGACAAATAATCATTGTTATAGCCAAAGCGAGAATCCCCCACCTTGTCTCCCCAAGCGCCAATCACGTCGTAAGTAAAGCCTTCTGGCAGTACCAAATCATCCACCACCTCATAGCGGCTATACGCTTCGACTTGTTGCGTCGATGCTACGCGATCGGTTTCTAAAGGCAGCGGACCTGTAACGGGTTTAAAACTCAGATTACCATTGGGGTTAACTTCGGTTAATAAACCAGAACCCTTCTGAGCCGGAGTCCTACAAGAACCCAGTGCTACTGTTCCTGCACTAGCTCCCAGAAATAGCAGAAAATTACGACGTTTGAGAGCCATAGCTCATCATTCCCCCTTTCAGATTTGGGTTTTGTTAGAGGAATATCCTAGAGTAATGCAAGGATATCCTAAAGTGTGCAGGTTAGAAAAGGGTAAGGTTAAGGTAATCTTTGGGTTAAGCTGCTTCTAATAACGGTAAGCAACCCCGGTCTAAAGACAAGGAGCAAAAGCCAAATAAGTTGAAGCTGTGCTTACCAGCCTAAGTCTTAACTGACTACGTTATCGGCAAGCGTTCAAGACCTACCAGCAAATGCGATAGCCAGTTTGCTGCCCTAGAACCGAAAAGTTAAACAGTTTTAAGGTCACTGAAACAGTGCTTTTTGGATAGTTACCGACCGATAACCTTGGCGAGGCTAACTTTACTCGAAAGAGATTGAGGCAACCATACCTCACCGGAGGGGCAACCATACCCCTCCACCCCGAAAGGGGGCATGGGGTTAAAACCGCTACCGCGTGTTCCTCCCTGGTCTGAAGACGCAGGGTTTCCCACAACGGAGAAGTTCTAATGAACAAAGGCGGGTGCAAGTTGTTGGGTTATCCGTGAGGCAGGGCGGGTGCAAGTTGTTCCGTTATTAGTAAAAAGCTAGCGCTAGTTCCTAAACCCGCCCCTACAATCTTCTGCCTCCTGCTTTCTTCTCTAGGAACGATGACCTGTGACAATATAGGTAACTCGTTGACCGATATTGGTCGCATGGTCAGCCATACGCTCGATATGACGAATTGTCAATACTAATAGTAAAATTGGCTCGACCACGCCTTTAATATCCCGCTGATAGGCTAATGTTTGATAAAGATTATCGTAGGCATTATCGACTTTATCATCCAATACTTTAACCGCTTGTCCTGCCGTCGCATCTAAATCCGCTAAAGATGCCAAACTCGTTGCCAGCATAGCTTGGGCATGGTGGGACATTTCTTCAATCTGGGACATACAAGGATGAGGCGGGTAAGCAAATAACTTTACCGAAATCTCCGTTAAATCTTCAGCATAATCACCAATACGTTCCAAATCCCGGATTAGCTGCATAAAGGCACTAACCAGGCGGAGATCTTGTGCCACTGGCGATTGAAGTGTAAGCAAAGAAGCACACTCTATTTCTATATGGCGATAATAGCGATCAATTTGTTTTTCAACTGAGGTAATTGCCTCGATCGCTTCCAGATTTTGGTAAAATAGAGCTTGATGACCAAGGCGGAATGAATTTTCCACCAATGCGCCCATCCGCAGCACATTCTGCTCTAGGCGGTTCAGAGAACGCTTAAAGTGATTGCGATCGCAATGGCGGTTTGTAGAAGATAGACTCACCTCATTTGCCCTAAGACGAATAATTGTGTCTACTACTATTGATAGCAGATCAAGGTTAAATTGTAGTAAAATACTCTGATGGCAAGTGGGGGATTGCAAATTGGGGATTGGGCTCTCGCATTTGCGTTGAGACTTTGGTAGAAAACCGATACATCTGGGCGCAAATGCGAGAACCCCTTGTCTGTTGGCTAGTGTACTGGTGACTAAATGATACCGCCTCAGTCTTTAGAGGAATTTGCTCGTTCCACCGGAGGAGTCTCTACCCTAGCTTCCCCAGCTACCATGAGCTGAATGAGACCATTAACCATGCGATCGCGGTCTAAGGGCAAAATTTCATCCCCCTGTAGGATGTTTTGAATGATCAGGTAATGCACTAGAGATCCGGTAAAAATCCGGGCGGCAACGACGGGATCGGACAATTGGAGTTGGGGTTGGGAGGCTAGGTATAAAGACAGCCGTTCCATGAGGGGTTTGATAATTTCGCGCAGATGGGTTTGAGCCAACTCCGGAAACCGCTCAGACTCACCGATGATTAACCGCATCAAGGTTAACAGTGCTGGATTGTTAGCAAACTCATTGAGTACCGCCGTTGCCATTTGACGCAGAACCTGCTCAGGAGGCGTTTGTAAGTTTGGCTCAGTGGGCAAATTGAGGATAAGCTGACTGTTGTTTTGGGTGAGTTGGTGGATCAAGGCGATAAATAATCCTTGTTTATCTTGAAAGTAGTTATACAGCGTGGGTTTGGACACTCCTGCCGCCGAGGCAATCCGATCCATGCTCGCTGCTGCATATCCATGCTTGGTAAACACTTGCAGGGCACCTGACAAAATTGCTTGGGCTTTATCGGGTTTTTCTGGGTTGGAGAGGTTTGAGAATTGGGATGGAGTGGAACGATTCTTCATTGTTTTGAATTTTGAATGTGTAGGGGCGGGTTTTACAACTATCCCTTGTTCAGTGACCTAGATGTGACTAAACCCGCCCCGAAAGTGCGAGAGTTTTGATCTTGCCTTTGGCTCAGGGGGAATAAGGATAGGTAGCCCGATCCATGTTTTTTATTTTACTAAACGGTTTAGTTGACATTACTAAACCGTTTAGTAAAATATAGACAGGTACAGATAACGCTTTTCTCTGATGGGAGAACATCCATGAGCTTAGACCTGTTACACCATCAGGCAGCATCAATCCAATCACCACGTCGTTGGCTGGCGTTTCTCAGCGTCGCCATTTTGGGACTAGCGGGAACAGGATGGGGATTCGGGCAATTTCGATCAGCTCAGATACGGGAGGCTCAACCCGAAGTCTCAGTTGCACCTGAAATTAAAACCGTGACAGCATTGGGGCGGTTGGAGCCAGCCGGAGAAATGATTAACCTCACAGCGTCAACCTCAATTCAGGAAAGCCGAATTGAGCAACTGTTGGTCAAGGAGGGTGATCGCATCCAGATAGGACAGATCATTGCCATTTTAGATAACCGTGATCGCTTACAAGCATCCCTACAAAAAGCCGAGAACCAGGTTCGTGTAGCTCAGGCAAAACTGGCACAGGTACGAGCTGGAGCCAAAGCTGGTGAACTACAAGCCCAGCGTGCGGAAATTGCCCGACTTCAGGCAGATCGAACAGGTAACTTAGCAGCTCAACAGGCGGCGGTGGCTCGGCTGGAGGCAGAAGTACAAAATGCCCGAATCGAATATGAGCGATACGAATTCTTGTATCAGCAGGGCGCTGTCTCCGCCTCTCAACGGGATGCCAAGCGGCTAACCTACACCACGGCTCAACAACAGGTTCAGCAGGCTCAAGCCGAGTTAGGGCGGATTGAGACAACCAGTCAAGAGCAAATTCAACAGGCACAAGCCACCCTGGATCGACTCGCCGAGGTGCGTCCCGTAGACATAGAAGCAGCCGAGGCAGAAGTGCACTCAGCCAAAGCCGCCGTTGTTGAAGCCCAAGCCAATTTAGAGCAAGCCCAAGTGCGATCGCCCCGTGCGGGTCAAATTATTAAGATTCACACCTATCCCGGCGAACAAATTGCTGATCAGGGCATCGTCACGTTAGGGCAAACCCAGCAGATGATTGCGATCGCGGAAGTTTACCAAAGCGATATTCCTCAGATTCAGGTGGGTCAACCTGCCACGATTACATCACCCGTCATTCGTGACACACTCCAGGGTACAGTCGAGCGGATTGGTTTACAAGTTGAGCAACAACAAGTTGTCGATGAAGATCCTGCCGCCAACATTGATGCCAAAGTCGTTGCCGTTCACATTCGCCTCGATCCCAATTCGAGTCAGAACGTAGCAGGATTGAGCAACTTACAAGTTACAGTCACGATTCAAACCGAGTAATTTGTCTTATGTCATTTGTAAATTATCTCCCTCATTTACCCCAACTTTAGAAAATATCAGCCGGATCGGCTGCTTGGAGTCGGCGAGTCGCGATCGCGCCTGATGTCCCACACATGATAAACGTCAGTAGAAGAACAAAAATAGTCCGACTCAACGGCATCGCCAAAGGCAGCGCGGTTGCTGCCCCTGTAAGTTGATAAGCCGCTAATGCGATCGCTAAACCGGGGATAAACCCTAACACCGATAAAATCAGTGCTTCTTCAAAAATTACTCCTAACAAATAAGTATTCCGATAACCCATTGCCTTAAACGTGGCATATTCTGCCAGGTGACTATTCACATCCGTTGAAAGCACTTGGTAGACAATCACCATACCAACAATAAAGCCCATCGTAGTACCTAAACCAAAGACAAACCCAATCGGTGAGTTCGATTGAATATCGGCAATTTCAAAATCCACATAACCCTGACTTGTCAGCACCTGCACATCTTCCAGTAACCGCGCCGCTAAAGCCTCCCTCACCTGTTCGGGTTCATACTCTGGATGCAGACGAATTAACCCTAGGCTCACCGATCCAGCATCGCGTCTGGGAAATAGCCTTAAAAAGTTTTGATCACTGGTAATTAATGCGCCATCATCGGCAAAAGATGCGCCAACTTTGAATAATCCGGCTACAGTTACGGTTCGCTGTCCAATTTCTGTGGTGGCTGACTCTCCCTGGTTAACCTGGGTAATCATGTCCTGATAATCACCCCGCGAAGCCTGGTCAAATAAAACGGTATCCGGTAGCCGAATCGCGTCTAACTGCTGGTTAACTTCAGGTAAATTAAAAGCAGGTCGATCCGGGTTTTGTCCAATCAGCAGCATCGATGTCTTTTTGCGGGTTTGGGGATTTCGCCATTGCACGGAGCCAAGGTATAATGCATCAGCAGACGCGACTCCTGGCACGTCTTGAGCTTGGTAAAGTCGCCGTCGGGCAAAGGTTCGCAATTGCCCAAAGTTCTTTGCCTGAGTGCTAATGAGTACCAAGTCGGCTTGTAGGGTGCGGGGATATTGGGTATTCGTTCTGTAGAGAGCATCAGCAAATCCCAGTTGCATAAAAATCAGCACATCGGCAAACGTGATCCCTGCGATCGCAGTTAATAGCCGCATTCGGTCATGTTTAAGCTGAAGTAACCCTAAGGGAGTGCGCTGTTGTAATGTTTTAAGAAAGCCAAGCATGGTTTCTGATTCGGGGTTGCTGAATAAGGATTGTGGTGGGGGAAGTTGTCAGTTATCAGTTATCAGTAGTTATCAGGAGATGGGGAAATTTTGTAGGGGCGGGTTTCACAACTATCTTTGCGGTTACACCCAGATGTAACTAAACCCGCCCCGATTTGACGAATGACATAAGACAAATGACGCTTAAAATCCCAATCATCCTATTTTGATGAGAGAACTAAATTTCTGTGTAATCAGTGTCAATAAGCTCTCACCTCCCTACCCCTATCTCCCCAATAAATCCGTGTAATCAGTGTTTTGACCAATGACCAATAAACCCGTAATTTCAATTCATCAACTTAACCACGACTTTGGCACAGGGCAACTGCGAAAACAAGTGTTATTCGATATCAATTTAGAGATTTTTGCTGGCGAAATTGTGATTATGACCGGTCTTTCTGGGTCGGGAAAAACCACACTACTAACCTTATTAGGCGGTTTGCGATCAGCTCAGTCAGGCAGTTTAAACGTGTTAGGGCAGGAACTTTGTCAAGCCAGTCAGAACGACTTGGTACAGGCAAGACGACACAATGGTTATATTTTCCAAGCACATAATTTACACGGCAGCTTAACGGCGCTTGAGAATGTGCAAATGGGGTTAGAAGTTCATGGCATCTTTGCCAAGTTAGAACGCCACCGTCGGGCAGCAGAAATGCTCAAGCAGGTTGGTTTGGAAGAGCGAATCAATTATTATCCGGCAGATTTATCAGGTGGACAAAAACAGCGAGTCGCGATCGCCCGCGCTCTTGTCAGCCGTCCCCAAATTGTGTTAGCTGATGAACCCACTGCCGCCTTGGATAAAAAATCGGGACGAGATGTGGTTGATATTATGCATGATTTAGCCAAGCAACAGGGGTGTACAATCTTGCTAGTCACTCACGATAACCGTATTTTGGATATCGCAGATCGCATTATTTATATGGAAGATGGGCGCTTGTCTAAACAACCTAAATCAGTAGCGATTTCTCCGTAATCCAGTTCAATTAAAATAATGCCCCTTCTCAAATGGCAGAAATTGATGTCCATGTCATATACTCCTTGATTTATAAGGGTTTCCGGGTTGTGCAGCCAGCCCTAAGTACAAGGCAGTTGAATTTGTAACCAAGCACCGCCAGTTTCCGGGTGATTTTTAGCCTTAACAGTGCCACCGTGAGCCTGAATAATTTGCTCGACGATCGCTAAACCTAAACCACTACCACTGCTGCGCCCCAAGGTGGTTAGACTTCCAGCAGTGGGTTGCCGATATCGCGAGGCATCACCTCGATAGAGTCGCTCAAATACACGAGGTAAATCATTGACAGAAAACCCAGCGCCTTCGTCAATAATATCAATATGCATCAGCGCTTTTCCGTCCGAATCAGGAGTGGCTGTCTGCCTTACTTCAACTCGAATCGACCCTTGTGGTGGACTATGTTTAATACTATTATCTAATACATTCAAAAAAACCTGAGTGAGTCGAGACTCATCAGCTTTAATGGGTAAAGTATCGGGTCCACTATAGGCAAGATGTAGTTGTTTTTGTTCTGCCAAAGGTTCGAGGCGCTGCCAAGCGGACTGAATTAAAGACTTTAGGTCAAGGGATTTATAGGTGAGAATCTGATTCGGATCGCGTTCTAGATGACTAAGTTCCAGCCAATTTTGGATTAGGTCGATCAACCGATTAATTTCTTGCAGGAGTTGATCAACCCAGCGTCTTTCTGGAGGGTTAACCCGTCCTTGTAAGGCTTCTGCGACTAAGCGAATGGATGTCAGAGGAGTTCTCAATTCGTGGGCTAAGTCAGACACCCACTGATTTCGAGATTCCGAGAGTTCAATCAGAGGTTGTCGATTTTCCAAAAATACACCAACTTGTCCCTTAGCAAGGGGCCAACCATAAGCCCGCAACATGAGCGATCGCACCTCGCTCATCGCTGCACCATCCATACAGGCGGGATGAAATACCCACTCTTGGCTCGTCGATTGTTGCTGTTTACGAGTTTTCTCGATTAACTGATCCAGTTCGTAGGATCGCACTACCTCTAGAAGTAAGCGAATCTGTCCAGGTTCCCAGCGGTCAATTTGCAATAACTGACGCGCCTGCTGATTACACCAAATTAAATGATTGTCTTCGTCTACTTGTAAATACCCGACTGGCGCGACTTGAAATAGGGATTGAATGGCGTTGAGTTGGTCTTCTAAGACAAGGCGCTGCTGATTAGCTTGGGCAATTGCTCCCCGTAAACGAGACTCTAAAGAAAACGAGTTACTAGTCGAATCGACTGGCAACAACTCTAAGGTTTGCTTGAGCTGCCGTTTGGTGCGGTGTTGTAGCCATAAGCCAACCCCAATTCCTAGAGCTAGACCCAAGAGAAATGTCAAGAGGGTCATGGGTGTGATCAATAAGAATGTTGCCGAGCGATGGTTTAGATATTTTGACTTCTCCCCCGGTTAAAACGCGGGGGATTCTAATAGGATACTACGGGACGGGCTGAAGCCGCGTACCGACCTTTTGTCTTCTTAGAGTTCCAGAGGAAAACTCTGGATGGCGCAGTCAAGAACGCCCTACAGACCTTGGCTAGGTCAAGACCTAGCTGTATCTGTACGGGCGAAGCATTGGCGGAGTTCAATGAGCGGTTTGTTCCATAATTTTTATGCGCCAATGCTTCGCCCCTACTTAAGATATTGGCAGCACCGTTAGCATCGGCGTTGACAAATTCTCCATTTTTGGTGCGGTACATTCCTCGTTTTACTCGCTTCCCGCTAGCCTTCCACCCTTCCGGGCCTGAGCTGAATACAGGCAGAGGATCGTTGTCGATAAAACTAGCTTTAGAGGTATAACTTTCTTCAGTTTCTACGAACTGAATTCCATATTGTTCGCACAGTTGCTCAATCCTATTTTTAAGACGAGCGGTAGGAATTTGAACAAACAAACCAGACTTGACGAGCATAATAAATACCGCAGTTCATTAAGTTATTCGCTTCAGCGCAAATAAACTCTAAAACTGTGGCTAGCTCTTGCTCTGGATTCAACAATACTTGTTGACAACCGTACAAGAACATCACCTCCTTGTTTATGGTTATATTATATCACTTAAGGAGGTTATCGCGGGATAAATCCCACTGTCTTTACGACTTGCTGGGTTTCATCCCTCGGATAAATCACGAGGGAGCCTGCACCATCGCTTATGACGTAACCTTTCGACAGGGCGATGTAGATACTCCTTGATTGTTACGGCTGATGTAGGGTAAGACGCGATCGCTGGTGTCCCATCCGATTGAAGATCAGCCAAATCGGTAGCCGAAGCCGCGAACGGTAATCAAGTATTCCGGTTGACTGGGGTCTTTTTCTAATTTTTCCCGCAGCCAGCGAATGTGAACATCGACGGTTTTGGTATCTCCGAGAAAGTCCGGACCCCAAACCTGATCGATTAACTGCTCGCGAGACCACACCCGACGGGGATATCCCATAAACAATTCCAACAGTCGGAATTCCTTGGGTGAGAAATTAACCTCCTCGCCACGCACCGTGACTCGGCATTCTTCGGGGTAGAGGGTAATGTCCCGTAACTGTAACGTCGGTGTTGGCGGTGTGGAATTATAGCGGTGACGACGCAGAAGGGCGCGACAACGAGCTATTAATTCCCGCATGCTAAAGGGTTTGGTCAGGTAGTCATCAGCCCCGACTTCCAAACCCAAAACCCGATCCGTTTCACTGGCTTTGGCACTGAGAATCAAAATGGGGATAGAATTCCCTTTATACCGGATCAAGCGACACAGATCTAGTCCGTTCACCTGAGGCAGCATCAAGTCTAGAATCAACAGGCTAAAATGGCAATCCTCGTTATTGGAGTCGCCCTCAGACAGAAGGGTTAAAGCGGTACGACCATCAGCCGCCGTCACCACGTCATAACCTTCCTCTTGTAGGGACAACATCAGCATTTCTCGGATGAGAGTCTCGTCTTCTACGACCAGAATGCGGTTGGATTGTGCCAGTTCTGGAGTAGAAGGGCTTTGCGGTAGATCGACAGAAAGCATATAGGGTAAGGAAATTGGGTATCTGAGGTTCTAAGCCAAGGTATACACCAAAATCATGGTGTTGAAACTATATAGAAATAAAACTCTACGTCTAGATTGACACAAGATTCAGCTAGTGTGGCTATACCCTGTCAATTTTTAAAGACTTAAAACAATTTACTTAAATTTATTGCCGATTCTTCTATGCTGGCATACACTAAGGATAGTGTAATACATGTCATACGCAAGTATGACAAAATGAGGGGTCTTACAGAAACAAAGCAGGGGGCTGGTAAGCCCAGTCCACCTGCTTTCACTTTTTTAGAAGGGATAATGCTGCTACATTTAATGACCTGGATCGAGGTTGAGGAGTACTTGGAGCGATCGCCGGGGATTATTCTGCCAATTGGTTCAACGGAACAACATGGACCTACGGGATTAATTGGTACTGACGCGATTTGCGCCGAAGCGATCGCACGAGGGGTGGGTGAAGCGACCAATGCGATCGTTAGTCCCACGATTAGCGTGGGGATGGCGCTGCATCATACAGGTTTTCCCGGTACGATGAGCCTGAAACCCAGTACCTTGATTCACGTCATACAAGATTATTTAGTCAGCTTAACCCGGGCGGGATTTACCCGATTTTTCTTTATTAATGGTCACGGCGGTAACATTGCTACGCTGAAGGCAGCGTTTTCTGAGAGTTACGCCTATCTCTGGGATCTAAACATTCCTAATAGCGACAAGGTAAGATGTCGCCTTGCCAATTGGTTTACCTGTAATTCGGTTTACACGTTAGCTAAACAACTGTATGGCAATCAGGAAGGGTCTCACGCCACACCCAGCGAAGTCGCTTTAACTCAATACCTTTATCCCGAAGCCATCAAGACAGCCCCCTTAGCCGCCAATGTAGCCTCTGGACATCCAATTTACGGTGCGACAGACTTCCGCCGTCGCTATCCCGATGGACGAATGGGTTCTAACCCCGCCTTAGCCAAACCGGAACATGGTCAGAAATTGTATGAGGTGGCGGTGAAGGAAATGAGTCAGGCATATCTGGAATTTTTGCATACCGAGTGACAGTCTTCTAGAGACAGGTTAAACTCATAGGAATATACATTACAAGTACATCTCCATCCTGGATCAGGTCTGAGGTGGGTTTATTCATCGGGGATGTCTACGAAGCAAGCCTCACCTTTACCTCGACTTTAAGGAAGTTGGAGAAAGCAAGAGACATGGAAAAGTGCGGAGTCGAGTAGAGGATTATGGTAGACTTTACGGTAGCGGTTCGTACTTATAATGGAGCCAAGCGTCTACCTGCACTTATAGATCGGTTGCGATCGCAGGTTGACACAGACAACATTTCCTGGGAAATCGTTATTATTGATAATAACAGTACCGATAATACGGCAACCCTTATCCAAGACTATCAATCCAACTGGTCTCAAGCTTATCCCCTTCACTATTACTTTGAACCCAAACAGGGAGCCTCGATAGCCAGAAAACGAGCCATTCAGGAAGCTCAAGCTTCTCTGATCGGTTTTCTTGATGACGATAACTTACCGGAATTAAACTGGGTTGTTGCTGCTTATTCCTTTGGCCAATCCCATCCTCAAGCTGGTGCTTATGGCGGTCAAATTCATGGAGAATTTGAGCGTGAACCGCCGGAAAACTTTAGTAAAATAGCGGTTTACTTTGCCATTATCGAACGGGGTAAAAAAGCATTTAATTATAACAATCATAAACAAAAAGTATTGCCGCCGGGGGCAGGTTTAGTGATTCGTAAGCAAGCTTGGCTCGAATCTGTCCCTGATGATTTGCTCCTATCAGGTCCCCAGGGCAGATCTATATCGGCAAAAGGGGAAGATATGGAAATATTATCCTACCTCCAAAATGCAGGTTGGGAGATTTGGTACAATCCTGATATGCATATTTACCACACTATACCCGCGTGGCGAATAGAACGAGAGTACTTAATTTTGTTAGTCGGAAGTTCGGGGTTAACCAGACATCATATTCGGATGATTAGGCTAAAATCTTGGCAAAGACCTTTAGCTTTTTTCGCATATCTTGCTAATGATTTTCGCAAATTAATCACCTATTATTTGAAAAATTATAAAGTATTGAATACGGACATAATTGTAGCTTGTGAAATGAAGCTGCTTGCCACAATTTTGATCAGTCCATTTTATATGTGGAGAATTGAATGGTTAAAACTTATAGATTTTGAAAACCCAGGAATAAATAACTAGACGAATCGATTAATCATCAAAAAATAAACCCGATTAATATAGAGATTGGATATGGGCAATATAAAAGATATTATTAAATCAAAACTTTCGGACGGGGTAGTAGAAAAAATCAAGCGGGGAGTAGAAATAATTCAAGCCTCTACGTTGAGAATAGCCGTCAAATCTAGAGGATTAAGTTCTCTTTATTACACCGTTTTATCAGGTAATTTTAGCCGAGAAAATCAAGCGGTTATCTATGGCAAGTTGAAATATATAGCCGATTTGGGATCTAATCTTGAGAGTCAATATCTATTAAGACGGAACATACATCGCCTCGAAAAAGGATTAATTATGAGACCGAGACGAGATGTTTTCGCTCTCGATTATATTGAGGAAACGGTTAAATGCTATAAAAAATCAATTTTGGAGAAGGGTCAAGATAGTGTTGATAAGAGTGAGTTACAATGGGCGCATGATGTTTTGGAACAGTATTTTAACGTTATCGGTTCTCATCCCACTATTGATAACGCTAAATATCAGTTTTCCGAACTCAATCAGCCCCGCCAGAATGAAAGACTATCTATCCCTTACAAACGGGATACAAGCCAACCCTCTCCAGTCAGTTATGAGGATTTATTAAAACTTGCCTATCGTCGTCGTTCAGTGCGCTGGTATCTACAAAAACCCGTACCGAGAGAACTGATAGATAAAGCAGTTTCCGTTGCGGCTTTATCCCCAAGCGCCTGTAATCGTCAACCTTTTGAGTTAAGGATTTTTGATGAACCGGAGCTAGTAAAACGAGTTGCGTCAACACCAATGGGAACGAAAGGATTTAGCCATAATTTCCCGGCTATCGTAGTGGTTGTTGGTAAACTCAGAGCCTATTTTAGTGAACGAGATCGCCATGTTATTTATATTGATGGAGCCCTGGCTTCCATGTCGTTTATGTATGCCTTAGAGACGCTTGGATTGAGTTCTTGTCCGATTAATTGGCCCGATATAGAAGAGCGTGAGCAAAAAATGGCGAGGTTACTGGGATTAGAACCAGATGAGCGAGTAATTATGTTAATTTCTGTTGGTTATCCTGATCCGGATGGACTAATTCCTTATTCTCAGAAAAAAGAGCTTGATTTACTGCGGAGGTACAACTAATCATGATTGTTGAAATTCAGGGTGTAGATTTCATCAATAAGGGAGGTGAATTAATGACTCATGCTATTGTGCAGCATGTAGCGAGTTTACCGGGAAACAATATCGTAGCGGCTCATTTGAGAATGGGAAATTTTCAACAGAGAGCGAAAACCGGACTTCATCATTTATCCTGGGTATATTATGAAAAAGCACCTTGGGTGGGTTCAGTTATAGATGGTTTCAGCCGATTTATACCTAAACCTTTGCTCAACTCCTTAAAAATTACCACAAATTCACAGATTTATGCCGTACTCGATGCATCGGGTTTTACCTACGGTGATCAGCAGGGCGCCAGGATGATTGAAATAATGGCAAATCGGACAAAACGATGGAAGAAAGAAGGAAAAAAACTTATCCTGCTACCTCAAGCTTTCGGTCCATTCCAGAAAAAAGCGGTAAAAGAGGCATTTTTAGAAATTCTCAAAAACGCTGATTTTGTTTTTGCTAGAGATCCAGTATCATATCACTATTTGATGGAGTTAGAATGCAGTCAGTCAAAAATTAAAATAGCTCCTGATTTTACGAACTTGGTTAAAGGTGAGATTCCCCCCTATTTTCAGTCTAATTCCCGTCAGGGTTGTATTGTTCCCAATTACCGCATGATACAGCGCACGTCTTCAGCAGAAAAAGAAAACTACTTATCGTTTCTCACCTTCTGTACAAAATACCTAATCAAAAAGGGGATAGAGCCGTTTGCTTTAATCCATGAGACGAATCGCGATTATGAACTGGCACTGCAACTGCAATCCGAGGTGGGAGTGGCGATAAAAATCATCCAAGAACCTAATCCGTTGTATATTAAAGGAATTTTGGGAAATTGTTTTATCGTGATCGGTTCCAGGTTTCATAGTTTGGTGAGTACCCTGTCTCAAGGCGTTCCTTGTATGGGGACAGGATGGAGTCATAAATATCAAATGCTATTTGAAGACTATAACTGTTCTGATAGCTTAGTATCTCCCATCGATTCACCTGATAAGATATCTAATCTATTAGACAAGCTCATTGAAGAACCCAGTCGTTCAGAGCTTATTGCTGGCATCAATGCAGGAGCTACAGAGCAGAAAAAACGATCTACTCAGATGTGGAGAGACGTTGATCATTTTTTAGGATTTTGAAATTATGCAATTAATGCATCCGGGGTTAAAAGATCTTTTTCTTCTCAACCACTATGTTGAAGATAAAACCATAGGATTTCTGTCGATTGAAACTCCTTTACCCAATTTTTTCAAGAAAGCCACCCAGTCACTTCCCAGTTATGCGCTGGGACTTCAATTTCGACGGGAGTATCGCCATATTTCTATGGGGGTAAGAGCTTTTAAATTAAAAGACATTGATGTAATTTTTGTATTTGAAATATACAATCAGCATTTATTAGCTGTTCTACCTTTACTGGCATTCAGGGGGAAAGAGGTATTGATCAGCTTACATGGTAATCAACAATTTGCCATGAACAGTCGGATTAAATTTTGGGGATTAATTTATTTAAAAAAATATTTACAATTTTTCAATAACTTAAAAGTTATCTTATTTGAAATTGATGATAATGTTATTCCGGAGAAATTCCGTTTACCGGCTGCATCAAAAGTAATCATCCCGCATCCAATTATCAGCGAGGCAACTCCTCGGTTGAGAGCAGGAGAACGATTGTCTGTAGACACCAAAATAAAACTTGGCGTCGTTGGCATGATTCGGCAAGATAAACCGATATCAAAATTAATTGAAATATTGCAGGATTATGTAGCCACGAATGAACAAAAATGTGAGATAATAATTGGCACGCCCTTTGGACAAAAGCCAGATTACTTAGATAAGCTGGAAGTAAAACTCTACGATACCACAAAGGAAGAGGATTATATTGATGTATTAAATAAAATCGATATTTTGGTGATTCATTATGACCAGAACCGTTACTACTATCGCACCAGTGGTGTGATTAGTGATGCGGGTTCTTGTGGCTGTTATATTATTGCCTCGGATTATCCAGTGATCAAGCATCAAGTGAGTTGGCCCATCCCAATTGGTTCAACCTTCTCCAATTTTGATGAAATTGATTCCCTCATTGATCAAGCGATCGCTCACATTCGCGAGAAAGGGCAGGATAATCACTGGATTTGGCGAGAACAACGAACCGCAGAAGCGATCGCGAAAATCCTCTTTCCCAATAACTCAGAACAAAACCGGAACCCCTAAAAGTCGTCTTCCTCTTCATCGGCTTCATTTGCTGAATTCTGGCGCAATCCTCCTGGTAAAGCAGCAATAATTGCATCCAGAACCCTGGAAACCGGGATCACCTCAATATCCATATCCGGTAATACTTGACCCTTAGGAACGATCGCGCGTTTAAATCCTAACTTGGCGGCTTCCTTCAAACGCAGTTCCATCTGCGACACCAGACGCACCTGTCCCCCTAACCCGACTTCGCCAATCATCACCGTGCGTGGATCAACCATGCGATCGCGAAATGACGCCACTACCGCAATGGCAATTCCCAAATCAGCCGCCGGTTCTTCTACTCCCAACCCACCCGCCGTGGCGACATAGGCATCTAATTTAGACAGGGGAATCCCCACCCGTTTTTCCAATACCGCCAAAATTTGCTGTAATCGACTATAATCCACGCCAGTGGTTGAGCGACGCGGTGCCCCATAACTAGCTGGGGAAACCAACGCCTGTAACTCAACTAAAATCGGACGAGTCCCCTCACAAGCCACCACCGTCGCCGTACCGGGACTCATTTCATCCCGATTACCCAAAAATAACTCAGACGGATTCAGCACCTCCTGCAACCCCTTATCTACCATTTCAAAAATGCCGATTTCGTGGGTGGCGCCAAAACGATTTTTTACCGATCGCAGCAGACGATGGGAGGCAAAGCGATCGCCCTCAAAATACAATACCGTATCCACCAAATGTTCCAGCACCCTCGGTCCTGCGATCGCGCCTTCTTTGGTCACATGTCCGACAATGAATAACGTAATATTCGCCCGCTTTGCCACCTGCATCAGGGCTGAGGTACATTCTCGCACTTGCGCCACGGAACCGGGTGCCGAGGTTAATGCGGCAAAGTACAGCGTCTGGATACTGTCGATTACTGCCACTTGGGGTTTGAGCGACTCCAACTCCCGTAATACCTCTTCTAAGTCTGTCTCTGGCAACACATACAGGTTTGGCTCTTGCTCCCCTGAGGTGTTATCCCCATTCGCCGTTTTCGATTTTGCCGACTTCCCCCGCTTTTTGGGCGCACCATTATTCGTCTGCTCACTATTATTATCTGCCTCCTCCTGAATCGGAGCATCACAAACACCCAGGCGAGAGGCTCGCAGTTTCACCTGTTGTCCCGACTCTTCAGCACAGACGTAAAGGATACGATGCTCCTGTGCCAGTTGATTTGCCACCTGTAGCAGCAACGTGGATTTGCCAATCCCTGGATCACCGCCAATCAACACCAAGGAGCCAGGGACAATCCCTCCCCCCAACACTCGATCCAGTTCACTATACCCGGAAGCAAATCGGCTCTGGACATTATTGGAAATTTCTGAGAACTTAAGTGAGGATCTCGGTTGAGCGCGTCCAGAGGTAGGAGACGGAGTGTAGGCACGGGCATTTGATTGCCTTCCCCCACTTCTCATGTTGGCAGTCGTTGACAGCATACTCTCCTCTAAGGAGTTATACGTGCCGCAGGAGGAGCATCTGCCGAACCACTGGGAGTGTTCCGCCCCACATTCATTACAAACATAGATGGATTTAGTTTTAGGCATCCTGATCTCAAGGTGCTAGGAATTTTCAATAATTAAACTAATCTTAAAAAGCCGTAAGGAAATGTCAGATTGAACGGTTATAGCTTAAAAAAGCTTCGTATAACGTTATATCTTAGAGATAAGCTACTGATAAATTAACACTTCGTTGACCGTAAAATAGGAGTCTTGAATCAATTGGAAACTCATAAGGAAAAAATTCTGGTTGTCGATGATGAAGCGAGTATCCGCCGGATCTTGGAAACTCGCCTGTCGATGATTGGCTACGATGTCGTCACCGCCGCCGATGGGGAAGAAGCCTTAGAAACCTTCCGCACCAGTGAACCCGATTTAGTGGTGTTAGATGTGATGATGCCCAAGCTGGATGGCTACGGCGTCTGTCAAGAGTTGCGAAAGGAATCGGATATCCCCATCATCATGCTAACGGCATTGGGTGACGTTGCCGACAGAATTACTGGGTTAGAGTTGGGCGCGGATGATTATGTGGTCAAGCCCTTTTCTCCGAAAGAGTTAGAAGCTCGGATTCGTTCCGTATTGCGACGGGTTGATAAGGTAGGTGCTTCCGGGATTCCCAGTTCTGGGGTAATCCATGTCGCCAGTATCAAAATTGATACGAATAAACGACAGGTTTATAAGGGAGACGAGCGGATTCGGCTCACGGGGATGGAGTTCAGTCTCCTGGAGTTATTAGTTAGTCGCTCTGGAGAACCATTTTCTCGGTCGGAAATTTTACAGGAGGTGTGGGGGTATACTCCAGAACGCCACGTCGATACCCGTGTTGTCGATGTTCATATTTCCCGACTGCGAGCCAAGCTTGAAGATGATCCGAGCAATCCGGAGTTGATTCTCACCGCACGGGGGACTGGGTATTTATTCCAACGGATACTCGAAGCAGGGGAGGAATGAGTGTTGATCCTTCGCCCTTGCTTAAGGGTATGGCGCTTGTGTAGGGGTTCACTTTCACGACTATCGTTTCTTATTTCACAAGGGATGTAACTCAACCCGCCCCGGCTGAGTTTTAAGTTATTTTGTGGGGTTGATCAACAGAGGCTCTAGAGACAATGGCTAAACCTGATCAGAATTCTGTGTTGCGACAATTGCCGTTTGTTGTTGGGGGATTAGGCGGGACACTATTGTTGATTAACCGCTTGCTGACCCCCCAACTTACGGAATCTCAGGCGCGTTCAGACGCACTGGGGGTTATTCTCAGTGCCATATTAATTTTGACAGGTTTGCTGTGGCAGCAGGTACAGCCGAGAACGCCGGATGCTGTAGATTTGATTGGCTCAGAAGGGTTTGAACTGGCACCTGAGTTACCAGAGGCGGTGAAAACAGAACTGGCTTGGGCGTCACATTTATTATTGACCAATACCGTGACGCGATCGCTCGTTGTGTTTTATCAGGGGAGGGTGCTACTACGGCGGGGAGTATTGGGGGTGAACCCAGAGGTGAAACCGGGTGCTATCCTGAAGCGGGTTATCGAGCAACAAAAACCCGTTTACCTGGTTGACTTGAAACTGTATCCAGGGCGAATCGAATTTGACTACTTGCCAGAAAATACCCAAGGACTCATCTGCCAACCCCTGGGCAATCAGGGTGCTTTAATTTTAGGCGCGAATGCTCCCCGCAGTTACACCAAACAAGATGAGCGCTGGATTGAGGGTCTAGCTGATAAACTAGAAAACACGTTGAGTCAGTCAGCACGGTTGAATGTCAACGGTTAAGATCGTCAAACTCGGTGCGTAACCTACGGCTAGTAACGGATCAAGGAAGTCATTGAACTGTCCAATTTATAGTGTAAGATCAGCCCACAGATGGGTCATACCGATAAGTTGTTAGGGTTTAGGTGTTGGGTTTCTTAGACTGGATGAGAGGCAACACTTAACAGCCAACAACGAAATGGAGAGCCGAGCTATGGAGTCATACAACCCTGGGATTGTCCCCCACGCCCCCTCTACTCAACGTAATCGCTTTCGTCACTCCTCTTTGGGTTTGGTGTCTACGCTCAGTTTCCCTGTGATTGTGAGTACGGCTGATGCGATGCTCAAGGCGTCTGGAGTGACGTTGGTGGGATTTGAGAAAATTGGCAGTGGTCATTGTACCGCAATTGTGCGCGGCGCTACAGCAGAAGTGCGGATTGCGGTGCAAGCTGGGGTTGAACATGCTAAACGAGAAGGTCGGTTACTGTCCTCTCTGGTGATTCCTCGACCATTTCCGAACTTAGAGGTTGTCTTACCTCTTGGCTCTCATTTGTTGGAACAGGCGCAACAGCCGACGCGATCGCGCCATAGTTCCCAAGCTCTGGGACTTCTAGAAACCCGAGGCTTTCCCGCGATCGTTGGTGCCGCGGATGCTATGCTCAAATCAGCAAATGTAGAACTGACGGGATACGAAACCATTGGCGCGGGCTTATGTACTGTTATTATCCGGGGTCGGGTGGCAGAAGTCGCCATGGCGCTGCAAGTGGGCATGGCAGAAGCACAACGGATTGGGGAACTGGTTGCTGTTACCGTGATTACTCGACCCCTAGAGGATCTCGAACAAGCCCTACCCTTGGCAAGTTACTTCATTGAAGAGGAACAGACGCCCGAACCGCTAAGATTGCCTGTCGAGGTCAAAGAAACACAGAAGGAATTAGTCGAACTCCCTGATTTAAATAAATTGCCCGCGCCGACTAAAGAACTTGACTTGTGATCTTTGACCCATAAAAAAAGCGTTGCACCCAATGCCAAGGATGACAGGATTAAGCTTCCTGTAGGGTACAGGCTAAAACCAAACCGCTTATTCCTGAACATACAACTGGCTTAGGGGGCAACGCGAGATGGAAGGAAGACTGTCACTTGTTTGGTGTTATCTGAAATCTTAACCCAGAGTTACCATAGGGAAAATACATTGTTTTAATAGAAATCATAGACTATAATCTATGCATTATTCGCCTAAGGAGGAGTTATCGTTGAAGCAAGTCACGCTGCATCAGCTCAAAGTATTTGAAGCCGTTGCTCGACATAATAGCTTTACTCGTGCTGCCGAAGAACTATTTCTCACCCAACCCACCGTGTCAATGCAGGTGAAACAGCTTACCAGAGCAGTTGGTGTTTCCTTATTTGACCAAGTAGGCAAACGTCTCTATCTTACCCAAGCCGGAGAGGAACTCGTCAAGACCTGCCGTGCCATATTTGAGAATTTAGAAAAATTTGAGATGACAGTCGCTGACCTGCAAGGGTTGAAACAGGGACGTTTGCGGGTTGCTGTGATCACAACAGCCAAATATTTTATTCCCCGGTTACTCGGTCCATTTTGTCGGCGTTATCCAGGAATCGATGTGTCGCTACAGGTGACTAATCACGAACACATCATTGGTCGTCTGAATGACAATGCTGATGATTTGTATGTCATGAGTCAACTACCGGACTATCTGGATATTACCTACGAAGCCATTCTCGAAAATCCCCTGGTCGTGATTGCGCCTGCGGATCATCCCTTAGCTAATGAAACCAATATTCCCCTAGAGCGCTTGGGGGATGAACCCTTTATTATGAGAGAACCGGGGTCAGGAACGCGCAAGGCGGTGCAAGAACTCTTCGATGCCCGTGATATTACCCTAAAAGTGCAGCTTGACTTGGGCAGCAACGAAGCGATTAAACAAGCGATCGCGGGAGGGTTGGGTATTTCGGTTTTATCCCGTCACACCCTAGCATTAGAAGGGGTATGCAATCAACTGACCATTTTAGATGTCGAAGAATTCCCGATTGAACGATACTGGTATGCCGTTTACCCAAACGGCAAACAACTCTCCATTGTCGCTCGCACATTTCTCGACTATCTGCTCACGGAAGGCAAAGACTTTGCCCAAAAAACTGCCCCACGCCGCACCTCGGCACAAATACCATCTAATGGAACCCCTCCCCCTAGCGATGCAAACTCCGAGGATCAAGGGCATCCCGTAGACCATCCCCCAGCAAGTTAAAGGCTAAAACCGTCAAAATAATCAGTACGGCGGGGGGCCAAATTAGCCAGGGTTGTAGCACCAAAATCGAAGCATTGGTTGCCAAGGACAGCAAATTTCCCCAAGAAGGGTCAGGTTGCTGAATTCCCAGACCGATTAAACTTAGCACCGACTCCGCCACAATAAAACTAGGTACAGCCAGAGTCGCCGAGATAATCACATAAGTCGCCGTTTGGGGCAGAACATGACGCACAATAATGTATAGCGGCTTAGCCCCCATGGCTTGGGATGCTTGGACAAATTCTCGTTCTTTAATCGACAAAACCTGTCCCCGAATCACCCGTGCCAATCCAGCCCAGCCAATAAACGACGTAATCAAAACAATTAATAAAAATCGTTGGGCGCTAGTTAGTCCTGGTGGTAACACGGAAGCCAGCGCCACGAGTAGGTATAGGGTGGGAATCGTCATCATAACTTCAACTAGGCGCATAAGAATGCCATCGAGCCACCCCCCGAAATAACCAGAAATTCCACCAATGATTAAACCCAGAGGAAAAGAGATCGCAATTCCCACTAAACCGATACTGAGACTAATGCGCCCTCCATGCACCAAACGACTAAATTGATCGCGACCTTGCTCATCAGTACCTAATAGATTCAGTTTACCTTCACCAATCGTACCGAACAAGTGCAAATTCATCGGAATTCCGCCAAAGATTTCCACCTCTTCAAAGTTGGGGGGTAAGGGGAAACGAAGTTGGAGAAACTGGTAAGGCGAACCTTGAACAAATAAGCGGATGGGGGAAGGATTTTGCCAATCCACCATGAGTTCTCGTTCCCCCGTCTCTAAATCCGTTGGTCCTTGGGTGGTTGGATAGACGTGTGGACCAATAAACCTGCCCTCAGGAGTGCGCCAATAGACTTGGGTTGGTGGCAACAGGGAACCATTCGGTTGGGAGACATAAGGGTCATAAGGGGCTACAAAATCAGCCGCAATCACGGCAATGTAAAAAATCAATAGCACGATCGCGCCAAACCGAGCTAGGGGGTTCTTTGCCAGTTTTTGCCACCAATTCATAGGTTACAGGTTAAGAGTGAAGCTGTTGTGCGAGTTGTCGGTGTTCTTCTTCGTTCTTTTCGTGTTCGACAACAAACACGTTGGAGTAGAGGTTGGCGGTGATTTGCTTACCCTCTTGAGTTAGGGAAAGGTAACGCAGGGCTTCCTGAATAAAAGGAAACACTCCATTCCAGTAAAACCGAGAATAACCAGCGCGAAGGTCACCAGGATGCTCATATCCTAAGGCTTGATTGACACCTGTTTCTTCAAACTCGTAATATAGAGAACTAATTTTCTTGAGATAGCGGGGATCAGAAAGCTGACCAATCAAGTCAGAGGCACGAATCAAACCGGGATAGTTCAGGGTATCTCGATGATCCCCTTCTTTGGGAACCGGGAAACGAGTTAGTTCAATATTGAGCTTAATCAGTTCAGCGTCAATCAGTTTGTGACCGCCAAATCGCTCATCGATAAACAGTTTCGCCCGATCAACATGATGAGGCGTTAGGGATGCATCGGTAGCGCCCGGTGGCAGATGCACCATCTCTCCATGTTTGCCCGTCGCGTACAGTCGTTCAGTTTCGCGATCCTGACGACAGACGCCTTTAACATAGCCAATGTCGTGGCAAACCAGAGAAATGATAAAGTGCAACCAATCTTCTGGAGTGACGCCACCTTCACGGATATGCTTACCTCGGAGAATCTCCTGACCCACTAAGGTGACGAGGATAGAATGCTCGACATTATGATAGAGGGCGTCGCTGTTGGCAATATTTTCCATTGCCATACTGCCTGCCCAAGCAATAATGTCCTCATAGTCGGTTTTTAGCCCTCCATAAGTCCGGTGGTAGCCTTCCCGGAGTCTTTGGACAAATGAGTTTATGAGAATTTCTGTTGCGTTAAACATCCTGGGTAATCCCTGCGGAGTGCAATGGTTTGAGGATTGATGGAACAGTTACAACTCTATACTTTACAGGATGCAACGAAATTAGGCTGATTGCCATCTAAAGATTCACAACATCAGAGTGTTTTTGGTCATTTGCGATCGCCAAAACTTGATATTCCGTAGATATTCCGTAGGGTGGGCAATGCCCACCCAGCTTCACCCTGAGTTTAGTCGAAGGGTAACTCGAAGGGCAGTGATTAGATCTAACTACCCCCGCCTTTTAAACGGGGTAGTTCATTGATATAATATCCTATAGGTTCTCGTTGAGAGCCACTTGCGGGTGTAGTTCAGTGGTAGAACGTCAGCTTCCCAAGCTGGATGTCGTGGGTTCGAGTCCCATCACCCGCTTTGTCTAAAACCTAGTCAGATCAAGCTTTTCCGGCATTAAGTAGTGCAGCGCAGCAAAAAGAAACTATGGCAACGTGTTCATGAGTGTCAATCACCGGAGCAGTAAGCATTAAGATTATCAACTAATTGCTTTTCTGGGGTCGTTGCTTGCTGCAAATTCATCTGTGCCGCTTCCGCCGCTTGGCGGTCTTTCTGCTCAAACGCCACGGCGAAATCACGCATAGCTTGACTTGTCTCGCGATACATGTTATGGAAACTGGTTTGATAGTCCTGTAACGTCTCATCGGTTACGTCTATCGCGTTCATTTCTGTAGATGCCTTATCCATGACCGCCGCCGCTTGTCGCATTGCCTCGGCTTGGGGATTTTCCTCTTGAACACCATTGGTCACAACTTTGGCATCACTAACAGCCTGATTCGCGACCTGAATCATTTGGTTACACTGAGAAACCTTGCTCTGACCACAGCTTACCGCTAATAGGCTAATCACAGCCGTGACAAAGAGCCTGAGGAAATTTCGCTGAGGACAATACATAAATGCTCTGGGTTTCCCTTGGGGATGTTGTCCATTTTTTCTCGACTGGCACGTCGATGTCGTTTGAGAAACGCTCATAATTTAGGATTAAGCCGTCCAAAATTGTAACGCTACTTCTAGCTTACTGACTTCTGCTGAGCTTCGATGGCAGCAGCAAGGCGTTGGAGTGTTTCCGTGAGTTGTCCAAGTTCTGCGAGTGACTCATTTTGATTTTCGGCTAAGGTTTGCACCGCATCACTCAAAGCGAAGAGTTGGTAACCCTGTTGTTGAACTTGATGCCCTTGGTGTTGTACCTGCACAGCCAAAGCATCAACCCGCTTTCCTAGACGGTCAATAGTCTCAGTTGTGGCAAGCACCGCCTCACCAATTTGTCCAACAATGGATTCCAAGCGGCTGATTCGAGCTTCCAGGGCAAGAGTCCCTTTGTTGGTAGAGTTGAGGTTGTTTTTAGCCTTTCCAGTCTGGGTGTTTCTATTCACCGATAATTGTTTCACTGCTTCTGCTTCAAAAAACTGACGTGAACTCCGAGTTTCTTAGAAAATAGCAGATGAACTACCCAGCCCTACTTGATTGAGGGCTGTATTTGAGCATCCAGCCCTGTAGAACTGCGTTTTCGACGCTTCACTTGCGGACATCGGCGATTAGGTTGTCCATACTGTCCTAATGATGACGCCGTTGATGCCACTGCCAAGCATCGCTGATAATTTTACTTAGCTCCGGGTATTTGGCAGACCAACCCAGAATTTTTCTCGCCTTGTCGCTACTACCGACCAAAATGGGTGCATCACCAGGACGGCGATCGCACTCAATGATTTTAATCTCTTTTTGGGTGACTTGCTTAGCTGTTTCAATCACCTGTCGCACGGAGAAACCGTTACCACTGCCTAAATTAAAGATTTCACTCTTACCGCCACCTAACAAATACTCTAGCCCCAGGATATGGGCATCTGCCAAGTCGCTGACATGAATATAGTCGCGCAAGCAGGTTCCGTCTGGGGTTGAGTAGTCTGTGCCCCAAATAGCGATCGAGTCTCGTTTGCCTAATGCTGTCCACAGGACTAAGGGAATCAGATGGGTTTCTGGATAATGATCTTCACCCAGTAATCCTTCAGGATTCGCCCCAGCTGCGTTGAAGAAGCGAAACACAATTGAACGTAAATTATAAGCGCGATCAAAGTCGGCTAACATGCGCTCCATAATCCACTTACTCGTCGCATAGGGATTGATCGGATTTTGAGGATGGTTTTCCGTCATTGGTACCTGCTGAGGCATCCCGTAGACAGCACAGGTGGATGGAAACACTAAGGTTTTCACATCAGCGGCGACCATGGCTTCTAAGAGGGTCAGGGTACCACTGACGTTATTGCGGTAGTACTTGGCGGGGTAGGTAACCGACTCACCCACGGCAATATAGGCGGCAAAGTGGAGTACAGCAGCAATGTTGTGGGTGGCGAAGATTTGGTCTAACAGGGTGCGATCGCCCACATCCCCGATCACCAATTTTGCTTTCAGGATCTCTTCTACGAATTCTTGATGTCCACAAACCAGGTTATCCAGTACAACGACGTTATAACCTGCCCGTTGTAGGGCTAAGACTGTGTGAGAGCCGATGTAGCCAGCTCCGCCAGTTACTAGAATTTCGGGTTGGACTTGCGACACACTCAAACTGCCCCTGTTTCTTTTTATAGACTAACTTTACAAATATTTTTCCTCTTTGTCTTTGCCTGAGAAGCAATTTTGCTCAAAACTGCCTCGAAATTGGGGAGTGGTGATTAGTGAGGAGGGTATTGGGGAATAGGGAAATTCTCCCCCTGCTCCTAGAACTCCTCGGAGTTATCTTACCTTATACCCCTCTTGTGGAAAAAAGCACACAATTGCGTTCTACCCAGGCGTTGCTCAAACCCAAAGTAGGTAGTTGACAGGTTTACATAAGTTTGACTGTCCGAAATGGAACTATAATGCCCGTGTTAGGGTAGTTTGAACCGTGGTTCTCCCTAGGTGATACGTTACACAAAACTTGATCCCAATCGCCCCTAACTTGTTAATGGTTATTTTGGGGAGTCAGACGAACCCGTCACAATTCCTCGCTCACCATCACAACGTTACACCATCAAAACACAATGTTTTTACTACTGACTCGACTCCTACTTTGGCTGCTGATTGCAGTTATTCTTTACAACCTGTTTAAGAAGGTAATCCCCAAGGAGTATTTTACCTTGCTTGGGGGTTTATTTCTGTTTGGCTTCATTGTTGTGGCGTTTTCATCTCCCAACAATGATGTGGTATCAACGATTTTGGAGGTTCTCTCGTTTCCCTTGAAACCTGTGGGTGCGACCATTGTGCTGTTGAGTTTTGCCCTGCGCCAAGGGCTGGAGAAGTCAAAGAACCAGGTTTTGGCAGCCTTACTAATTTTATTGCTTGCCAGTACGCCTTTTTTCTCGAACCTGTTGGCGGCGACTACAGAACAAGCCGTGGTTACGCCTGAAGCGGCAGGGGCTCAAACCGCCTCAGCGATTGTGGTACTCGGACAAGGAACCACCCAACCTGATGAACCACCTCGAACCCAAATTCAACTTACCGATACGGGCGATCGCATTCTATATGCGGCTCAACTGTATCGACAATCGGGGAATAACCCTTTAGTCGTGGTTAGTGCTGGTCCTCGACCTAACCTGCAAGGAACTCAAGAGCAAATTGTCGAAGCCAATGATATCCGCGCCTTACTGGTTCAGTTTGGGGTTCCTCAAACTCGGATTGTGGTTGAACCGACAGGGACTAATCTCCGCAGCAGCGCCGAAGAGGTTGAGGATATTTTACGCGATCGCGGAATAGCGGACAATCGCGTTTTTCTGGTTACTTCAGCCTATAACAGCCGTCGCGCTCAACAGGTGTTTAGAAGTGTCGGTTTAACCAATGTCATTGCTAAACCGACTGGCTTCTTTACTGTTCAACCGGGTTCAAGATCCACAATCGACCAGTGGGACCAGTTGATTGAATCCTTTATCCCCTCTGTAGAATCACTGGCTATCACGACGCAAATTGTGGAGGAGTTTTACGCCTCAATTTACTATTATTTGCGCGGTTGGCAAACTCCCACCATTGTTTAACTATTTCAAGAATCGGAAAAATCCGTCGGGAGGGGAAGTGCTGCGTTTTTCCGAAAATAGGGGTGGGTTTCTATCATTTCTTCCCTCATCCAGATGCGGCGAAACCTGCCCCAATCTAGAGTGTTAGCTGGCGTTATCCCAGTTAGCTGTCAAAAGAAGTAATACGTCATAACCTAAAATATTTGGCGGATAAGCTGAAACATTATATAACCTAAGGTCGATGACAAGTCAACTCCCTTATAGATCCCCCTTCCGTCCCCCTTCAAAAGGGGGAGACCAGAGGATGCGGGATGTGGCTCGGGTAACAGGTTCAACGTAGCCTATCGTTTGATTGTTGGCGGAAGGCTTGGGTAAAAAGACTTGAATTTGCCTGGGTTGATCTGGATTTTGGCTAATTTGCGATTGTGAGGTGGCTGGAGAGTTCTCTGGAGGGGTTATTGAGGTACTCTGGGCTTCCTTAGTCGCTGCGGTGGTGAAGGATAGCGCCAAGACAGCACTCATCAATAGGGATTGGTGTTTCAAATTGATTTTTTTACTCCGATTCATAAAGTCAGTCACTCCTTAGTCGCCTACTGTTTTATGATCAAAGTCAATTCAATTTTATTCATCTTGCTAAAGTAATACTATTGTTCTGACTGTAGGAATAAGGAATTGTTCACCTCCTCTCAGTATGCCGCAAGCTTGATGGCAGCAGCTATACTTCTCTGACTTTTCACGGGAAGTCTAGAAACTATTGTAGAGACGCGATGCAAGAAGCGTCTGGGCGGGTTTAGTCACATCTGGATGCAACCGAAAAGATAGTAGTAAAACCCGCCCCTACACACATTGCCCCAAATACCGTGAAAAGTCTGATACTTCTGCTTTTTTTCACTAGGATTAATTTGGCTCGCCTGCTGATTTTCTCAGATCAGGTGCTGATTTTGGGGTTTGGTTCAATTGCTGCAAAATACTCTCTAGTTCTTGTTGGTATTTACCATAGTTTTGCCAATTGCCTTGACGCATGGCTTCCTGTGCTTTTTGATAAGTTTCTAAAGCCGATTGGGCGAGTTGAGAAACCCCTTCTTTTGGTGGAGCAGATGGTGGAGCAGAAGTAGGTTGTTGCACCTCTGGTTGAGTTCCACCAAAGATAGTAGCTAAGGCTTGCTCTAAGGTTTCCTCCATGACTACTTCTTTAGCATAAGCAACAATCACGCGCTTCAATTCTGGAAGTTCCCCTTGTTCGGCTCGCAGATAAATGGGTTCGACGTAAAGTAATGATTGATCAATGGGAATCACTAATAAATCGCCACGAATCACCCGTGAACCTTCCTGACTCCATAGGGTTAATTCTTGGGAAATTTGCGGATTTTGGTCAATGCGAGCTTCAATTTGTGAAGGACCATAGACAAGTTCTTGTTTAGGGAATTCATACAAGAGCAATTTGCCATAGTTTTCCCCATCAGAACGCGCTGCCATCCAGGCAATCATGTTATCTTTATTGACGGGTGTAAAGGGCAGAATTAGAATAAATTCTTCCCTCGACTCTTCGGGTAAGCGCATAATTACATAGTAAGGCTCCATGATCTGCTCATTCCCTTCATAGATTTCTGTCGGAAAACGCCACAAATCCTCTCGGTTGTAAAAGACTTGGGGATTATTCATGTGGTAAGACAGATACATCTGCGCCTGAATGGTGAACAGATCCAGGGGATAGCGAAAATGAGCTTTTACCTCGGCTGGAATAGCCTCCTTGGCGGTAAACAATGTGGGGAATATTTTGCGGTATGTTGTCAGTACAGGGTCATCCTCATCAATGACAAAAAACTGCATTGTGCCATTAAACGCATCAACGACAACCTTAACGGAGTTGCGAATATAATTGATATCGCCTTGGGACATTTGGGCGATATTCCCGCCTTGGAATATGGCGTTTGCATTATGACTTTGGGAAACGGGTTCAGAATAGGGATAGCGATCGCTAACGGTATAGGCATCGATGATCCAGTGTAATCTACCATTAATTAAGGTAATGTAGGGGTCATTATCAAACCGCAAAAAGGGTGCAACTTGGTTCACCCGTTCCTTAATCTGGCGATGGTAATGAATGCGGGAGGTGTTGATAAAGTAATTGGAAATTAAAATTTTGAGATCGCCCAAATCATAAGCATACGCCAATCGCTGCCAAAAAGAAGGGATTGGTACACCACCTTTCCCGTCGTAGGTGGTGAAGGCATTTTCATCGCCACGGGGATAGTCAAATTCTTGGGTATTTGTACCTGTAAATATATAGTTATCGGTTTCTTCGCCGTAGTAAATGGCGGATTCATTTACCTGAAGATCGACTTGAGAAATTGGCGGAATATCTTTGATAAACAGTTCGGGTAAGCCATCCTCTGTGACGATATTGACTGGACTCATTACTAAACCATAGCCATGGGTATATTTTAGCCTTTGGTTGACCCAAGTCTGAGCGCGATCGGGAACTTGAGAATACAATAGTTCCCGTGGTGAAAGCATGACTTGTCTATAGTTATCGTCAATGGTATAGCGATCAACATCAACATCATTGAATCGATAGTAAAGACGAATTTCTTGCAGTTGGCGATAGGTACTTAATAAAGGTCTATAGTCCCACAAGCGAATGTTACGAATCGTAGATTGGTTCTCTTGTAACGCTTGGCGACTTAATTGTTCTTCCGCTGGATAGTCTTGTGTTGGTACTTCGTCTAAAGCATAAGCCTTGCGAGTATAGGCGATATTATGTTCAATGTAGGGTTTTTCTTTTTCTAATTCATTGGGTTCGACGATAAATCGTTGTTGAAACCAGGGAAAAAGACCACTCAAAACAAGCCAAGCAATGAGATAAATCCCGATTCCGTAGGTGGGTAAGGTAATATTGTTTTGCCAAATTGCCAGGATAAACGACAAGCCTAGCATTAGTGATACAATGCTCATAATCCAGAATGCCAGACGCTGAGCATGATCATCGGTATATCCGGCACCATAGACGACACCATCGGTTGTGTAGAGTAATTCATAGCGTTCTAGCCAGAAGCCGATCGCGACAACTAGGGCAATCCCTGCTAACAGTAGACTAAGATGGGTTTTTACGTCTTTGGTTATGAAATGTTGCCAGTAACGATCTAACCTTATTTTACCTTTTAAAACATAAACAGCAACGGATAATCCAAACCCCCAGAACAAAAGATTCAAAAACAAATCTTTTAGCCCTTCATAGAGAGGAAACTGAAACAGATAAAAGCCAATATCCTGTTGATAAATGGGGTCAGTCAGATTAAAATCTGTGGCATTCAGGTATTTTAATATTGTCTCCCAAGCTGATGCACTAGCTGTGGCGGCGGCTAAACTGACAAGGAACGTTACAACCAGGGCGGCGGAATTGGCTATAGTATCGGTATAGGGAGCTAAATCACTGGCGTCTAGGAAACGAAACGCGCGATCGCGAGTTAGACGTTGCGCCATCCAATAGTTAAACCATAAGAATAGTCCGTAAATAATAAATGTCCCCACCCAAGCCATAATTCTCCAGGTGATCCGCGTCCAGAATACATCTGAAAAGTTAACGGAATCAAACCACCAGGCTTCTGTAAGAATGTGAGCCAGGGTGTGAGAGAAGGGTAAGCCGATGATGACGACTAATAGAAAGCCTATGATAATTTTATTGGCTGATTTCATAATTTTTTAATTAACTCACTGGAATCTGTAAGCCATAATCTAACCCTAACACGAATGTTACGCTCCTTAACCTAAGTTCGTAGTAAGCGCTTTAGGGCTAAAAATCCTACCATCGCCCACTACCAATCCATAAGTCAGTGCTATTCTTCTGCAACATCAGGTTTCCAACTCAAAGTTAAGGGATCAGCACTCCTGATTATAGGAAAGAGACATCATTTTTCCCTCTAACAAACGGTATAAAAATATGAACGTAGTGATTTTTTTGTCACATCGCTACAGAGAGCTAGTTCTATAAAAGATATGAATTGATAAATTAACTATCAACATAAATTGTCAATTGTATATAAAAATTGAGATTTTTTATCAACAAACTACTTTAAAATTAATTGTGATTAGGAACGACATTAATAATTACTGATATACCTACCAAAAGAGAGATGAAAGATTAGTAATAAGTCACTACATTAATTACTGTATCGAGCAAGGTTGAGACTCATCCGTTGATATGACTGATGCTTTTGAAGTTAATAAATAGGATATTCCTGTCTCTACATATCTACAGAGTAATGACAGACTTAGGGAGGAAATAATGTCTATCCAATTTAATCATCTAAAACAAGTATTAAACCAGCAACACAGGCAAAATATTGTAGGGATTCCGAAAATTATTCGCCGCACTATTTACCTGTTGGGTTTATCTGCCATTTTTATCAATCCAGTTGTGGCTAGCGAAGTCCAATTTCCTCAAATTAGCTCTACCACGGCAGAAAGTTACATAGCCCAAACGACTGCTGAGGATTTTCTCCGGCGAGGAGTACAGAAGATAGAAATAGGTAACTTGAGAGGAGCAATTGAGGACTTCAATCAGGCGATTACTATTGACCCCAATTCTGCCCCAGCTTACAACCACCGGGGGGCTGCTTTTCTGAAACAGGGAGAGATCCAGAAGGCTTTTGCTGACTTCGAGCATGCCCTCGAACTTGACCCTAACTTAGCTCTAGCCTACAACAATCGGGGATTGCTTCATTTGAAACGCGGTAACCTTCAAGGGGCAATAGCTGACTTTAATCAAGCTATCCAACTTGACCCTAACTCCGCTATAGCTTACAACAATCGGGGATTGGTTCGCTTGAGACAGGGAAACTTTCCAGGGGCAATAGCTGACTTTAACCAAGCCCTCAAGATTGACCCTAATTATGCTCAAGCTTATGACAACCTAGGACTTGTTCACTGGCAACAAGGAGACATTCAAGGGGCAATTGCTAACTTTAACCAAGCCCTCAAGATTGAACCCAACTATAGTTCAGCATACAACCATCTAGGAGCTGTTGATTTTCAACAGGGAGATATTCAGGATGCGATTGCTGAGTTCAACCAAGCTATTAAAATTGATCCCAACAACGCTCAAGCCCATTATAACCGGGCAGTTGCCTACCTGCTACAAGGTAATATTCAAAAGTCGATTGCTGATTTCACACAAGCAATTGAACTTAATCCCAATTATACTGAAGCTTACAATAATCGGGGACTTTTGTATCGAGAACAGGGAAGGCTAGAGAAAGCTTTGGCTGACTTCAGTAAAGCAATTGAGATTGAACCTAACTTAGCTATTGCCTACAGCAACCGAGGTACTATCTACCTGAAACTCATAGAAATACAGAATGCTATCAGCGACTTTACTCAAGCTATTGAACTGAACCCCAATTATGCTATGGCTTACAACAACCGGGGATTTGCATATCTACAACGGGGAGAAATGCAGAAAGCTTTTGCCGATTTGAACCAGGCAATTGAGATTAATCCCTATCTAGCTCTCGCTTACTCAAACCGGGGACATGCTCACCGAAAAACAGGAGATATTGAGAGTGCCATTGCTGATTACACTCAGGTAATTGAGATTATTCCCAATAATGCTGCCGCTTACTACCAACGGGGAACTGCCCTTGTTCAATTAGGGAACGAAGAAGAAGCGATCGCGGATTTCCAGAAGGCGGCAGATTTGTTTAGACAACAGGGTCAAATGACATTTTCTCAAAATGCCCTTGACCAAATCCAGGAACTTCAGCAGTAATCCACTCTACATCATACATAAATTCGCCGTTTAATATGTCCAGTTCAGGAGACATCTATGAAATTAATTCACAGCACAATTACTCTATTGGGTTTAACAGCTATCCTGATCACTCCAGTAACTACTCGTGCTGTTCAAGGACGCCCAATCGATGCGGCTACGCTCAAAAATTACATTGCCCAAACTACTCCTGATGATTTTCTTCAACAAGGAATACAGCAAGAGCAAAGTGGTGATCCTAAGGGAGCAATCACTAACTTTAATCGAGCAATTGAGCTTAACCCTTTTTATTCCCCAGCTTATGCTCAACGAGGAATTTTTCGCCTGAAACAGGGTGATATTAATGGTGCAATTAGGGACTTTAATCGGTGGATTGAGATTAATCCCAATTCTGCCCAAGCCTACAACTTAAGAGGGTTTGCTCGTCAGCAACAAGGGGACATTGATAGTGCCATCACCGACTTTAACCGGGCGATTGAAATTGATCCTAATTACGCCCCAGCCTATGACAATCGGGGAGTTGCTTTCCGACAACAGGGAGAAGTCCAGATAGCGCTAGCCGACTTTAACACAGCAATCAAAATTGACCCTAACTTCGCTCAAGCTTATCACAACCGAGCAGTTTTCCATGTGAAACAGGGAAACATTGAGGCGGCAATTAGCGACTTCAATCGGGCAATTGAGGTTGATCCTAACAATGCTCAAGCTTACTATACCCGAGGAGCTGTCTATTTTAAACAGGGAGACACCCAAGCAGCACTCGCTGACTTTAATCAGGCAATCAGGATTGACCCTAATAATGCTCAACCTTACTATAATCGCGGAGTTGTCCGTGTAGTACAGGGGGAACTTCAGGAGGGGATTGCCGATTTCACTCAGTCGATTCAACGTGATCCTAACTATGCTGCTGCCTACTATAACCGAGGCACTGCCCGTGTTCAACTCGGTAATGAAGAAGGTGCGATCGCGGATTTCCAAAAGGCGGCAGATTTATCCAGACAACAGGGCGACATGACGCTTTATCAATCGTCTGTTGACCAAATTCAACAGATTCAGCCGTAAAGAGGTACATACGGTAGGGGTACGGCATTGCCGTACCCCTACGATATAGGTTAGATAATCTTTTACGGGGGAGGTCATAAATTTGACGGTTCCCTACATGTCAACAATTAACCATAAATTTGTCGGTAATAATCTTGATACTCCTTAGAAAGCAGGGGTTCCCACCAATCCCGATGAGTCAAATACCATTCAACGGTGCTACGTAATCCTCCTTCAATGGTTTCTTTAGGCGTCCAACCCAATTTTGCTTTAATTTTGCGAGCATCAATCCCGTATCGGCGATCATGTCCGGGTCTATCTTTGACCAAGGAGATTAAGTCTTTGCTTGGATAAACCGGCAAATCTGAGGCTAATTCATCCATAAGCTGGCAAACCATCTGTACCAAATCCAGGTTTTTGATTTGGTTATTACCGCCAATGTTATAGGTTTCGCCAGGAATCCCTTGGTGAATGACTAAATCGATCGCCTGACAATGATCGTTGACATAAAGCCAATCTCGCACCTGCTGTCCATCCCCATAAACGGGTAACGGTTGACCCAGCATGATGTTAATGCACATCAGAGGAATCAGCTTTTCCGGAAACTGATAGGGACCATAGTTGTTCGAGCAATTGGTAATTAACGTGGGTACGCCGTAGGTATGATGATAAGCACGGACGATGTGATCACTACCTGCTTTAGAAGCGGCGTAGGGACTGTTTGGCTGATACGGCGTCGTTTCACTAAACAAAGGGTCATCTGGCTCTAAGCTGCCGTATACTTCATCCGTAGAGACATGGAGAAAGCGATCGCTATCCAAACTTCCCCGCTTTTGCCAATGCTGGCGAAAGGCTTCCAAGAGAGTGGACGTACCTAAAACATTGGTTCGGACAAATGCTTCTGGTCCCAAAATTGAGCGGTCAACATGGGATTCAGCCGCAAAGTGGGCAACGGTATCAATCGTCTCACTGCGGAGTAAAGCATCAACAAGAGTGCGATCGCAAATATCTCCCGGTACAAACCGAAAATTGTCTCGTCCCTCGACTGAATCGAGATTACGACGATTACCGGCGTAACTGAGCAAATCGAGGACAACCACCCGATCCTGGGGATAGCGATCGCACCAGTGATGGACGAAGTTGGAGCCAATAAACCCCGCTCCACCTGTTATAAGTATGCGGCGAGGTTCTCTTGAAGGCATAATAACTTGGGTTCCTTTTTGCTGTAATCTTGGAGGGGACAGTTCTAACCGTCGATCATCTTAACATCCTGTTAGGGATCAAGCATTATACCGATCAAAAATTGATAGCGAATGCCCATCTTGAGCTAGAGTGTCGGTACAATAACCGAATTATCCACTGGATTTGAGGCTTCGGGTGTCTCCTCCGGTGATGGTTGGGGATTGGCTGACTCTTCCGGTTTGGCTTTTTTCGGATCGGACTCTGAGGTTGTTTGTGATGGCGATTGTTGTCCAGAATTGACCGGATCACGATCAGAGGTTTCCTGATTGGAAGAGGGAGAGTTATTAGAATTCGATTCCTCAGACGCCTCCGGATTCACGGGTTGAGGCGTTGGGGAATTAGAACGCTCAGGATTTTGATTCGAGGCTTCTGGAGGTGTTGGCTTCGGGCAAACTTTTTCTTGACCGGAAAACTGGACAGATACCCGGTATTCCTGCGGCTGTTCGGTGCGATTTAGAAAACGCTGAGCGTTAATTTGCTCCTGTGCCTTTTGATCGAGAATGGGATCACCTGCCCGTCCAATCGGTTGTAAATTCGTCGGTTTGCCATCAGCGCCGACAACGACGCTATAAATGGGTGTACCGTTAAGCTGCTTCTGGCAAGCGTCTTTGGGATAGGAAGCAATTAATGTTCTTTGGAGTACGGGCGGAGGTTCTACTTTCTTATCTTCAGCGCGAGTGATATCTTCGGATTGCTCAGGCGGTTTAGCGGCTATGGCTTCGTCTGATTCTGATGCAGATTCTTCCGTATCGGGGGTTGGAGCGTTTTCATTGGCTGGGGGATTGGGATCTTGATTAGTAGCAACTTGCTCTGGGGGGGATTCCGGTGGTTGAGATCTTGCATGATCGCTTGACTCGTGATTGGGTGATCGTGCCAGACGATCAATACTAGTAGTAGACTCTGATTCTGAGTATATAGAGTCTGGGTTTGTTGCTACTAGGGGAGGCGATGGAGGAAGTTGGTTGCCAAAAACCGGGATTCCTAAATTTCTCCTCAAGGGTGGAAATGGAGTACTCGGTTGACTTCTGGGCGCAATCGTTCTTATGGGTTTCCGACTTATCGATGATGACGGAATTTTTAACGGTTGTGGAGGGGGCGTCATCGAAATGTTGCCATCGAGGGGCAAAGCATCTTGGAGAGGCAGAGGTGGGAGAGGTGGGAATGACGATGTTAATGGTGTCTGCTGATAAATATACGGGGGCAAAGTTGGCACCGAAAGATCAGGTAAGCGACTTAAATCCGCTTCGCTTAATTCCAACAGTTGTACAGTGCGCCGAGTCGGAGGCGCTTCACTAGAAAAAACGGGTACATAAAAGGGTAAGGTTAGCCCCAAGACGACATGAATACCAACCGATGCCATTACAGCAATACCAGTTGGCTGATTGAGTTTCTCTGAGACGGTTTTAATTAAGAGATTAGACATAGCTGTTATCGTTCTCTCCGTTGCGGGGTTGTTGGGAATTCTATTGGTTTTAATAAAAATAATCTAGAGTCTAATTGAACTCAGGGATTGGGTAACGTTGACAATCATGATGGAAAAGTAGGGTAATTTTAGGGTCGAGCGATCGCGTAAATCGTGATAAATCACTTGATCCGGTAGGGTAGCGCGTTCGACTACCCAGGCGGTGTCCAATAATTGGCGACGATGCAACACCTGCCAAACCTGTTCATACACCGAACTTACTTTCATCAGGACTATGACATCCGCCCAGTCTAAAATTGTTTCCAGTTCCTTTACATTATAGAGAGCTGGCAGAACCACCAAGCGATCGCGCTGTACGGTTAGGGGTAATCCTAACACTGAGGCGGCTGCCATGGGTGAACAGACGCCTGGGATCATCTGCACAACGGCGGTTGATTGCTGCTGTTGTAAGGTTTGCGCCAAATAGGTAAACGTGCTGTAAAAACTGATATCCCCTTCACAAACAAACGCCACATCTTGCCCTACCTTCAGATAATGCCAAACCTGCTTGGCGGCTTCTTCCCACGCTTGGGTAAGAATGTCTTGGTCTTGCACGTAAGGAAATATTAAGGGAAGTTGAACTTGCTCAGCCTTTAACCATTGCCCCACAATTTGTTGAGCCATACCCAGTTTACCCCTCACCCCAGCCGGAAAAGCCACCACAGGAGATTGTTTCAGGATACGTAGGGCTTTGAGCGTGATTAATTCGCGATCGCCAGGACCTACACCCAGACCGTAAAGTGTGCCAACTTGCCCCATCACTATTTGTTAAGTTTGATTAATAATTCAAAAATCTCAAATTCCAAATGCCACTACCGACTGTCATTGTACCGGGTTTTTTTGCCGGGGCAACTGAATATCGAGGATTAGAAACCGCTTTAAATCAGTTTGGGTTTCCCACCGTTACTGTACCACTACGACAAGGCGATTGGATTCCCACTATAGGCGGTCGCTCAGTCGTGCCAATTTTACGGCAACTTGACCAAACCGTGAAACAGGTTATGGCAGATTACAGCGCCACTCAGGTTAATTTGATTGGTCATTCAGCCGGGGGCTGGATTGCCCGAATCTACCTCGGCGAAAAACCCTACGAGATTCATAGCAATGTGACTCTTTCAGTTCCAGGATTATGGAATGCTCATCCAACCATTGCCACACTGGTAACACTGGGGACACCTCATAGTAGCCAAGAGCGCTGGACAAAACGCAATCTGGATTTCGTGGCAATGAACTATCCGGGAGCGTTTTATCCCCATTTGACACTCCCCGCCCTACAAGTGCGGGGATTCTTTGTTCATCGACTCAACTTGCTTTGACAGGATTTCTCCAATCAAAGTAGAGGTCGGGTCTCCCAAAGCGTTCAGATCTGAGATCCAAGTTCCGACGTGACCCGCCG
>NZ_JAVJZI010000163.1:0-19341 GCF_040223135.1 Coleofasciculus sp. G3-WIS-01 | reverse complement strand
GCGATACTATAAGATTGTATTTTACCATTGAGTGAGCATCGGTGCAAAGTGCAAGACCATCACACAAAGTCGAGTAGCTGCTTCTTGGGGGGGGGAAACTAGACATTGCCTGATTATATCACATAAAATGTCCAGTTATGTCAGTAATTGTCTAGATATTTACGGACTGTTAGTTAACCCTAAACGATACATGTAGTCGCGGGAGGGCATTCCGAGACTTAAAACGGACAGGGAGCGTATGTAAGACCTCTTGGAGGCAGTGTGCGTAGAGCTGTCAACCCCATTCAGCGACCGTAGGGGTTTGGTTACCAAACCCCTACGGCGTGGTGAGGAATCATCGCACTTACAGGGCGGTGAGGATGTCAAAAATGCAATACTGAAGATGAGGTAAAAGATAAGAGATAGAACGCAGGAATGGAAATTCGAGCAACGGATACACCACGGGTAGATTGGACTGGTGATGCCCTAGCACTGGGATTCTTTGAAGATGCTGTGGAGTTAACGGGCGATTTAGCCCAGCTTGATCAGAAACTCTCAGGTACGCTTAAGGAACTGATTGAGGAAAGCGAATTTAAGGGAAGCGTTGGCAATAGTGCTGTAACTCGTGTGGGTGCCGGTAGCTCAGTTCGCAAAGTTATTTTAGTTGGGCTGGGAAAATCTGATGCCCTAACGGTAGATAGTTTACGCCGAAGTTCGGCTGCGATCGCGCGGATGGCAAAGCAGCAAAAGAGCAAAACCCTGGGTATTAGTCTACCTGCGGCGAATAATGATGCCGCCCTCAGCGCTCAAGCAATAACGGAAGGGATTACTCTAGCACTGCATGTCGATAATCGCTTTAAGTCGGAACCTGAAGATAAGGGTGCGAAATTAGAACAGGTTGAATTACTTGGACTCGGTGATGTCCAAGATGCAATTAACCAAGCCAATGCGATTGGTGAAGGTGTAATCTTAGCACGAGAGTTAGTCGCCGCCCCTCCGAATTCTGTAACACCAATGACGTTGGCACAGACGGCACAGGATATTGCCTCCGCTTATGGCATGATGCTAGAAGTATTAGAGCGAGAAGAATGCGAAAAGTTGGGCATGGGCGCGTTTTTGGGCGTAGCGCAAGCCTCAGAAATGCCACCCAAGTTTATTCATCTCACCTATAAACCAGAAGGGACACCGCGTCGAAAAGTGGCGATTGTGGGCAAGGGATTAACCTTTGATTCCGGTGGCTTGAACCTGAAAGTATCAGGTAGCGGTATTGAAAACATGAAAATGGATATGGGAGGGGCGGGTGCTACCTTTGGTGCAGCCAAAGCCATTGGTGAATTAAAGCCGGATGTCGAGGTTCACTTTATTAGTGCGGCGACGGAGAATATGATTAGTGGTCATGCACTGCATCCGGGTGATATCCTTACGGCGTCCAATGGCAAAACCATTGAAGTGAATAATACCGACGCCGAAGGGCGGCTGACGCTGGCTGATGCTCTGGTGTTTGCCGAAAAGCTAGAGGTGGACGCGATCGTGGATTTAGCCACTCTCACTGGGGCTTGTGTTGTGGCTCTCGGCAATGATATTGGTGGACTTTGGACAACCGATGACACCCTCGCAACTCAATTCAAAACGGCATCAGAAAAAGCTGGTGAAAAATTCTGGCAGATGCCGATGGAAGAGAAATATTTTGAGGGAATGAAATCACCCATTGCTGACATGAAAAATACTGGTCCTCGTGCTGGTGGTTCAATCACGGCGGCTCTATTTTTAAAGCAGTTTGTTAAACAGACCTCTTGGGCGCATTTAGATATTGCAGGTCCGGTGTGGGCAGATAAAGAAGACGGTTGCAATAATGCCGGGGCTACGGGTTTTCCAGTTCGCACGCTGGTCAACTGGGTTTTGGCATAAGCTAAATTCGTAGTTTCACGAAGCGTGCTATAAACAATCGCCTCGCTGACTACAAACGTTTAAATCAGTGACATTCAATTGAGTTTGATGGATTCGTAGGGGCGCAAGGCTTGCGCCCTGACTAAGGTGTGTGAGGAAATTTTTCAATCTTGTAGTGGCGTGGCACACCTAATTTGATAGATTAGATTTGGCTTGTAGTAAGGGCATTGGTCCCTATCTTTTGTTGGGTTTCGTTCCTCAACCCAACCTACAACCTATTCCACAATTTTATCGGATGAGTCTCTAATCAAAAGTCACATCCGGTTCATAATCTCGACAGCGTTCGCAGGAACCAAGAGGGTTCACAGCACAAAGCAAAAACGCTGAATTCGCATAATATCGACAGGTATATTTTTTATCGACCGTTTTTGATAATTGCCTCATTCGTTGCTCGTGAAAATCAATCAAGCGTTTAATCTGAGCATGAGATTTCAGACGCAGACGTTTAAATCCAATTGTTGTCATCGCTAACTTAACCCAATACAGTTTTGGGATTTATTTCCTTAATTTTCTGTAGACAATGGTATAATAACGCCCAACTGTGCCATAAAATATCTACCCGATTGCACATATACAAAGGCAAACCTTATGCATTCATTATATCTTGCACCTTGCCCTAGGGAATAGTTCAGTCCATTTTAAACAAGGCTTTTGAGCAAACAATCGGAGAATGGACAAAACCGTAGACACATCGATTAGGACTTTCCGAACAGTTGTAGAGACGTTGCCTGCAACGTCTCTACCATAAGATGTGTCCTAACCGCTATGGCGGTTGCTACACTTGAAACATCCTTTGTAGTAAAATACCCCCACTAATTGCTTCTAATCAAACCAAATTGGCAGCAGGATAATTTCTCAGCTATCCGGCTTTCCCTTCTCTAGGAAGCGACTACATCCGCAACGGTCAACGCATTCAACTTATCGAGGTTGAGTCCCGAAATACTATCGAGTGCTTGTCCGCCTAATTCTCCATACATTCTAGCCAATGCCCCGGTTAAGCCAGCATTATAGTCCATCGCCACTTCATTCCGAATGAAGTCCGTGCGCTCATCAACATAATCAGAATCATTGGCTGAAGCAGGACCCCCCACAAGCGCCCCGTAGAGAATGTGCTGATTATCGCGAGAATCGCTAATATTAGTCACTCCAGAAGCGGCACGGTGGTGAGGATTGAGTGCATAGTCCTCACCAAAACCAACCATATAGCTAAAGTCGCGGGGATTATCGCCGAGAATGTAGTCAATTTGCCCCTCAGCAAAATCAGAGTATTTCCCGTTGGGGTCATTCACCGTATCCGCGTAGACGCCAGCCAAGAATGAGGTATTGGCGCTGTAGCGCAGGGAACCCCACTGACTCAGCCATGCGAGTCCACCGGAGGTATAGGTTGGGGTGCTACCGCCGGGAAGCCAGGAGTTTAACCAGCCTTCCACATCACTCTTATACTTAGTGTCCCCAGTTTCTTGAGCCAACAAGATAGCCGCACCATAAGATTTGTCATCCCACGATTGCGTCCACCCCGGACCAATTCCCTGGTATAAACTTTCGGCTTTGTTGAGATATGTCTTATCTGTACTACCCGCCGCCTCAGTTGCTTTGTGCAGCCAAGTCGCACCCCAAACTAGCTCGTCTTGGAAACCACTGAAGGAATTGTAGAATTGACCGGCATCGGGAATCGCATCAGTATACGTGCCGCGATATTGGTCGGCAAAATCGTAGAGTTGTTTCGCGTTCTGGAGCAGTTTATCCGCGTAGGCTTTGTCTACATCTCGGAAGACAATCGAAGCCGCCGCCAGAGACGCCGCCGCTTCCCCTGCTAAATCAGACCCAGGATTGGAGCGGTCGATTTTATAGGCGGGTCGTTCCATGGTCATGTTTTCCGGAGCGCCCCAGAAAGCGTGGTCGATGTTACCGTCTCCCACTTGTCCGAAAAACTCTTTAGTGCCTTGGCTATCGGTGACGTGGGCTTTGAGGATGTAATCGGTACCCCACTTAATCGAGTCTAGAATTTCTTCAAATTGTCCACTTTGCTGATAAGCATCCTGGTATTCAATCGCGCCCCAACCCAGCATTGTTATTGAAGCAGCTCCCGGTAAGCCGAACTTAACATGGTCGCCCGCGTCGTAGTAACCGCCTGTCAAGTCACGCCCCACATCTGAGCCATCGTTTAAGGCAGAATCGCCGCGCCAAGGGATAGGATTGGTATCGGGTAGGTCGCCAGAGCGTTGAGCGTAGTAGAAAAGGATGGACTTCTGAAGCGCCTCTCCATAGTTAAAAGCCCCTTGCTGAGGAGGGGGTTGGGATACATCATCGTTGGTAATAGTGCCTACCCCTTGAGCGTCCCCAATCGTGGCGTTAGTGGCTTGGGAGAGATTCACTTTAAAGGTTTCATTGCCCTCTACCGTTGTATCACCCAAGATGGGTACGGTAAACGTCTTACTGGTTTGCCCAGGGGTGAAACTCAATGTACCGGATTTGGCGGTATAGTCAGACCCAGCAATGGCTGTGTCATTCGCCGTGGCGTAATTCACACTGACGGTTTGAGCACTCGCGGCGGAGAGGTTGACGGTAAAGGTGGCGTTTTTCGTGCCACTATCGCCTTCGGTGATGCTGACATCATTGATAGATAACTGTGACAGTACTGGGGCAGAATCATCATTATCGACAATTGTGCCGACACCTTGAGAATCCGCAATCGTCGCGTTGGTGGCTTGGGAGAGGTTCACCTTAAAGGTTTCATTCACCTCATCCAGGGTGTCACCGATAATCGGTACAGTAAACGTCTTACTGGTTTGCCCAGGGGTGAAACTCAATGTACCGGATTTGGCGGTATAGTCAGACCCAGCAATGGCTGTGTCATTCGCCGTGGCGTAATTCACACTGACGGTTTGAGTGCTAGCGGCGGAGAGGTTGACGGTAAAGGTGGCATTTTTAGTGCCAGTATTGCCTTCGGTGATGCTGACATCATTAATTGAAAGAGTTGGCTGCGTGGGTGAACTGGTTCTGGGAACTAATTCAATGTAGTTAACATTGAACGAGTCGGAAAGCATATCCAGGCGCAATTGTTGGCTACCTGCGGAGAGGTTCACACCTTGAGCCGTCACATTCTGCCAAGATTGCCAGCCACCTGTTCCGCCAAAGCTTAGGGTTTTGCTTTGACCTTCAACCGAAACCTTTAAGCTGCGCGTACCTGACGACGCTGAGGCAACACGAGCAACAATGTCGTAGGTTCCGGCTGTGGGAACGTTGACATCGTAGGTTAGCCATTCCCCTTGCTGAATCCAGCCCACATTGTAGCCGCCACCGACATCTGTAGTGGCTTGGATATCAACATTATCAGAACGATAGGCTCCCCCTGTATTGCCAGCGCTTTTATCAAAGAAACTAGCATAGTCTTCCGCTTGAATCCGGATGGAGGTATTAGCTGGGGGAGTGCTGGAGTCATCATTGGTAATTGTACCCACCCCTTGAGCATCAGCAATCGTCGCGTTGCTGGCATTGGAGAGGTTAAATCTGAAGGTTTCATTGCTCTCTACCGTCGTGTCCCCAGTTACAGGTACACGAATGGTTTTAGCGGTTTCTCCAGCCGCAAACGTGATTGTGCCAGATTTGGCGGTGTAGTCAGAACCCGCCGTCGCTGTGCCATTGGCGGTACTGTATTCAACCGTTACAGGTTGGTCACTCGCTTCGGACAGGTTGACCACAAAGTCAGCCGAAACAGTACCGGTGTCACCTTCAGTAACGGTTACATCATTAACAGAGAGAGTGGGTATTGACGCAGACGCGCCAATGGGTTCTTCATTCAGAATGTAGCCAGTTGGTTCAGCACTGTTACCAGCAGCGTTGAAACCGATAGAAAGACTACCGTCAGCCGCTAGAGTGCCGTTATAGCTGAGGTTGCGGATTGTATAACGGTTGCCTTCTTTGCTAACAATTTCCGCATCCCAGATATTGGTAATTTCAAAGGGAGCTTCAAACTCCAAAGTCCAGCCATTCACATTGCTGGAGCTATTGTTAGCAATTGAAAGATTCGCTGTAAAGCCGCTTCCCCAGTCATTGGTAACATCAAAATCAACAGCAAAAGTCATTCTTTAACTCCTATTATTGAGCGCATTGATCTAAAACAAGACGGTTTCTTGTTCCTAGATCATTAATTTGCGGCTACAATCAGTATCGCTTTTGTATTCTTGTAGCGTTATCGGTAGGTACCACTAATGACTATTGTGGCAAGCTAAATATGAATTGTCATCAGGTTTTAATGAAGTTAATTTAAAGATTAATAGAAGAAAAACGAGATAAATATATTATGTAAAATAATAATAAATAAAATTATTTCTATAGTGAAAAAAAACATAATTTTATTTGGGTGAATTATTCTCCCTCCCCTTCCCCAATCCCTTTATTTAAGCTCAGGATGAGTCGTTTCTGGGGATGCAGCCGCCATTTGACTAATCCTAGCTATCAGTTGATAGAGACGCCCAGAATCTTTGCGGTTAAAGTAAAAAATTAAGCGTGGCAGATCCGCCGTTTCATCGGGGAGTTCTGCGGGTAAAGCCTTGCTTTTTTCAATTTGACCCTTGACTACAATGTCACTAAACTCAGCATTGAGCTGTTCAACATCAGCATCGGACAACTCCGATTTAAGACGCATCACGAACCGATCGCGGACATAACGACTGGAGTGATAGACACGGTAAAACCGATGAATCGCCTCGTAAGCCACATCCAGATTATCGGTAACTGTATAAAGGCTAGTATCTTCCGGGCTGATTAAGCCTCGTTGAATTAAATGCTTGCGAATATAGGCATCCCAATCCTTCCAGTATGTACCGCCGGGACGATCAATCAAGACCAAGGGTACTGGTTCCAATCGCCCTGTCTGACATAGGGTTAAACATTCAAAGGCTTCATCCTGCGTACCAAAGCCACCGGGAAAAAGCGCGATCGCGTCACTTTCTTTAAGGAAGAATAGTTTGCGAGTAAAGAAATATTTAAACCGAATGAGTTTAGGATCTCCTTTAATAAAAGGATTCGTTTCCTCAAAGGGAAGCTGAATATTTAACCCAAAGGAATTTTTAGCGCCAGCGCCTAAATGCCCTGCCTCCATAATCCCACCCCCAGCGCCTGTCATGACCATAAAACCGTGCTGGGTTAAATAGCGGGCGAACTCGGCTGCGAGTTTATATTCAGGTGTCTGGGGGTCAATCCGTGCTGAACCAAAAATTGTGACCTTGCGGACGTGACGATAGGGATAGAAAACTTGAAAAGCAGATTCCATATCCTCTAACGTCGCCGCAAGGATTTTCCAGTCCAGGCGCTCAATTTCCTCCTCAGTCAGTCGAATGACTACACCTAAGGCACGTTGAATCCATTTTTCATAAGTCGAATTTGGCAGTCGATCAATGAGTGCCGCTAAATCGCTCTTAAGTAACTGCGGATCATAGTCTGAAGGAGATGGAGTCATTGCTACATTTGCTAATGGCTTTCTATTTTATCGAGATTTAACTTATCTTTGTCAGTGAATGCAACTAGGACTTAGGACTCAACCTCCCGATAAACATAAATATCTCGCTCCCGCCCTAGAGCAAATCGGAGAGAATGAGACAAGGTTTTGCTCGATTGAGTGGTAAAAATAATCAGGGCTAAGACAATCAAACCCGCCGCGCACAGAAAAATGCCGGGATAGCCCAGAGGTTGAGCTATGGTACCGCCAACCGGTCCTGCGATCGCAATCCCTAAATCAAACCCCGCAATACAAGCCGAGAACACACGCCCACGTTCATGGGCACCGGAGCGATCGGAAATCAAGGCGATCATCAACGGTAATAACACACCAGCCCCTGACCCTTGAATCAGACCAATCAACAAAAAGGCTTGTGGCGTTTGCGCTTGAGAAAATAGGGTTAAAGCCACTCCATAACAAATCAGACTTCCCGTAATAAACACACCTCGCCCGTAATGATCAGACGCCCGACCCGCGATTAAACGCATCCCGAAACTCCCTATCGCCGTCGCCGTGAAAAACCAGCCCGCATTTAAATCGACATTCGTTGCTCGGATATACAACGCCGCAAACGTACTTACCCCACCAAACGCCAACCCAGCCAACAGCAACACCACGGCGGGAATCCGCAGACGGGGACTCGCTAATAACTGCCAAAATCCTTTGAAGGTCAGTTTAGCCGTTTTCTGTTGTACTCCCTGGACTCGCTGAGGTTCCTTCACCTGAGTGGCGCAAACAAATCCGCATAAACCCAGCCCCCCAGAAAATAGAAAAAAAGCATTGTAACCCGCTTGAGCCTCAAGCAATCCGCCCAAGGCTGGACCTAATGCCATACCCAAGGGCGTTACCAGACTCATATAGCCAATTAACTCTCCCCGTTGACCCACGGGTGACAAATCAGTTACCAAAGCGATATAGCCCGTCGTAAACGCCGCTAAACTAACCCCATGAAAGACCCGGATTGCGATTAACCAAGCAATAGAATCCGCGAACAGATAACCTAAGGGTGCGATCGCCACCACAATCGTACCAATCAGCAACACCAGTTTACGGCTATGGTGATCAGCCAAATGTCCCAAACTTTGTCGAAACACCAATAAGCCGATGGCAAAGCTGCCCATCACTATCCCGACTTGCTGTGTTGTTCCTCCCATATCTTCAATGTAAGGGGGCAATGCGGGTAGCATCGAAGCTAAACTTGACCAAAACAGGAGACCCGCAGCAAATAGAGTGAGTAGATTCCGGCGTCGTTGCGCTTCCATGGTTATGAAGATTTTCATGCCTTGAGTATCCTGATTGAAACGTTGTTAAGAACCTCCCACGAACGCAACCGCATCCGATCTGGATGGCAGAAACACATCTGGCGTTTGTCGGGGTGTTAGCGAAGCGGAGCTATCTTTTGACAAAAGACCCACAAGCCTCTGCTCATAAGCTTCACCCAATCCCCTTGAGCAACCGTCTTTCTTCGGAGTCATCTCTTTCTATTTAACATTCTTAACATTTGACGAAACCACCTCCCTCGCCCGATGGATTGGTTTGTCTGAATGGGTAACGGTAAAATCCGGCTTTCAGCTTGTCTGCTGTAACACCTCAGGGAATTGATAGAGCAAAATTAACGCTTATCTGTTAAATTTCGGCAAATTCTCGATATACCTCTCATCTACGCTGTCTTAGCCCTGCTTGCTGGACTTGACAGTCGTAGCAGAATCTGGATATAGTTTTTATAGTACAAATGTACTAAAACTGATCGCGAGTGAACAGCCATAGACGCGCCGATCACATCCACACCCAGTCCCTGGAGACTAAACTGGGGAACATGCGATCGCCGATTGATTTAAGTTATTCAGGATAAGGAGAACAATTGTGGTTGCAACCAAAGACAGTAAAGACCAAATTTTTAAAGCCTTTGAGCAAATCCTGAGCCAACGAAAAACCATTGACTCCAAAATTGCCACCAAAGAAGAAGAAGCCGAAAAACAGAAAAACCAACAGGTGCTAGAAGTCGCCTCAACTTACACCGTCGATAGTATTGTCAAAGGACTAGCGGATTTACAATTAGACTTTGGCACAATTATTAACGAACTCTCAGAAAAATTAACGACCGAATCCGCCAAACGTGACGAACTTAAATTAGCCATTGAGGTAGAAACTCAGCAATTACAATACTTGCAGCAAATTCGCGTTGTCGCTGACGCCTTGCATATCCTGACCCAAGAACACCAGGAAAACCTGAAGCGACTAGAACAAACGACCACAGAACAGCGTCAGGCGATCGAAAAAGATAAAGCTGACAAACACAAATTATGGCAAAAAGAACAGGCAGAATTTGAGCAGAAGGTTCAGGAAGCAAATGAATCCTTAGCCAAAGAGCGACAACAGAAAGAATCTGACTATACCTACCAACTAGAACGTCAGCGCAAAATTGAAGCCGATGAGTATGAAACCTTAAAACGAAATCAAGAACGAGAACTGCGCGAAGCCAATCAAGAAAAGGAAAAACAATGGTCAGAACGGGAAAAGATTCTGCAAGAGCGTCAGCCTCTATTTAAAGAGTATCAGCAAAAAGTAGATAACTTCCCCAAAGACTTAGACGAGTCTGTAAAAACAGCCAGGGAAGAGGCGATTAAAGACGTTCACCAAGACGCCAAAGTCAAAGCGGAGTTACTGGAGAAAGAGTGGGAATCCACCAAGCAGAGTTATGAATTCAAGGTTCAATCTCTAGAAGAAACCATTCAAAAACAGACTGAAGAAATTAATCAACTCTATGCTCAGTTACAAGATAGCCTCAAGCAATCTCAGGCGTTAGCGATGAGAGCGTTTGATAGTTCAGCTAATGCTAATAATGCCGAAAAAACCAAAGGCTAATTAGGTCAACATCATTCAATTTAATGGTGTAAATAGTCATTGGTTATGGGTCATTTGTTAGGCTATGAAAGCGCAAATCATCTAACTTTTGACTTCTGAACATACTGTAATTCCACCCAGCGACACTCGAACAGGAATCAGAATACCCCAGGTAAAAATTATGGCAAGCAAACCCAATAGCAAAAATACCAAAGCTGAAATTCTCGAATCTTATGAAGAATTATGGAAAGAGCGGAAAGAATTAGAAGGCAAACTGAAACAGCTTCAGAAGGAGGTTAAAGATAACAGTGCGTCCTCAAATGATCAGCCCTCTGGAATCATTAGCAAAAAGCTATCCGCCGCTTCTGATAAAATGACGGCGACAATAAATAGCTTGGTTGAACTGCAATTGGGATTTGGGAGTGCTGTTAGTAAGTTATCCGAAAAACTCACCTCGGAAGCCGCGAATTTACAAGAACTACGACAAGCGGTTGCTGAAGAACGTCAACAGCTTGAAGCCTTATATGATTTAGACGAAATTGAAGAAGATACCCTAGATGATTTAATTGAAACTTACGAGGAAAACTCCAAAGCATTTGAAGCAGAACTCAGTCAACAACGAGAAGCTTTAGAGCAAGAAATTCAAGATTTGCGGCAAGCTTGGCAAAAAGAGCAGGATGAGCATCAACAGGCAATTAAAGAACGGAATGAAGATCATGAAAGAAGTCATCAACGGGAGGATCAAGAGTACAAGTATGATTTAGAATTGCGCCGCAATTTAGATCAAGACGCTTACGAACAGCAACAGAAAGTCCTGTACAAGGAACTGGAAGAAACCCATCAAGCGCAACAGCAGCAGTGGGAGGAGCGAGAAAAGGCGATCGCACAACAGGAGCAGAAGTTTGACGAGTTAAAATCTAAGGTAGACGCCTTTGACCAAGAAAAAGAAGCGGCGGTGAAGAAAGCCAGAGAACAAGGAAAGGCGATCGCGAATAATCAAGTAAAAGTTAAGGCAGATTTACAACAGTTAGAAATCGATGGACAAAAGCGCTTCTATGATCTACGGATTCAATCACTACAACAAACGATTGAAAGTCAGCAAGTCCGCATTCAAAACCTCTCCAAGCAACTAGATGGGGCTCTGAAACAGGTTCAAGATTTAGCGGTTAAGGCAATTGAAGGAACCTCAAATTCCAATTCTTATCAAGCGCTCAAAGAAATTGCCTTAGAACAAGCCAAAGGGCAAACGAAGACAAAATAAGAGGTGCAGCGGCACTTATGGGAGCTGTAGAGACGTTGTAAGCAACGTCTCTACTGGCGTTTATCAATGGATAATTAATAATTGATAATTGATAATTGATTAATTGGGTCTAAGACCTCTTCGTTTACGAATAAATTAAAAAATATTTTCCTTAAATTCAATCCTCTTCTTTTAAGGAGAGGTCATTATCCATTGTTCATTATCCATTGTCAATTTGTGAACTACCTTACCCAAACTTTAGCCGATAATTTGCTCAATCATCCGATTGGCTTGTGATCCATACCCACCGCCAAAGAGATTAAAGTGATTGAGAATATGGTACAAGTTATACAAGGTTTTGCGCTGCTTATACCCCGAATCTAACTGCCACACTTGGTTATACCCCCGATAGAACGCCGCAGGAAAGCCACCAAACAATTCTGTCATGGCAATATCCGCTTCGCGATCGCCTACATAAGTCGCCGGATCTAACACTACAGGTTCCCCTGACTTGGTAACAGCGGCATTCCCCCCCCATAAATCCCCGTGAATCAGAGAAGGTTTTGGCTGATGATCCAACAATTGGGGAACTTTCGTCAATAATTTATCTTGCCCCGGAAAATGTCCCCCGCGACGCTGTGCTAGTTTGAATTGATATCCTAATCGATGTTCGGCAAAAAACTCTGCCCAATCGTCCATCCAATCGTTAATTTGTGGTGTTGAACCAATGGTGTTGTTTTGCTTCCAACCAAACCGCCCTTGTTTCCCTTGGGGAGGAGTCGCCTGATGCATCGCCGCTAGCTGGCGTCCCATTTCCACCCAGGATTCGTTATTCCCACTGCCAAATTCCAGCCACTCGAGGACAATGTATGCTGAATCTGCTGCGACACCGCACGCGATCGGTTGCGGGACTCTAATGGTATGGGTTTGAAGCATTTGCTTTAACCCCAACGCCTCTGCTTCAAACATACTCACTTGAGAGGCTTGGTTAATCTTGACAAAATATGTAGCATTGTCACCGATTAGCGCACAACCCTGATTAATGCAGCCGCCACTCACCGGACGGCGGTTGACGACTTCAAAGGGTTTGCCTGTGACGTGGCTAATCTGGGCAGCTATCTCTGTCCACATCGTTGACATTGGCATGTTGGCGGCAGACTTCCAAGGTCAGTTTATCAGAAAGGAGGATCGGCGTTGACCCTGTTTTTCCTGGAGCCTTCTGCTTTCTCAAACATCAGTCGGTAGAATCAAAAGCAATACTAGAATTTACAAAAAAATGTAACAGAAGCTACAAAAATCTTTTTTATAACTGATTACTTCATTTTAGTCGCTAACTGGGGTTAACCCAACCGACGATCTAAGTGATTCCGACAGAAAATTATTCGCTATCTTTTGGGCAATAGTCAGAACAATCTGTAGCTTCTGCTGTTAATACTGCACAGGGATTTACAGCACATTTCAGATACGGATCATTTTTAAAATATTTGCAATTTAAGCAGGGGACTTGATGTAAACCTTTGATGGGCGTTAATCGATTTCTGAATGATTTTAATAAATTTGAGCGTAATAAAATTAAGACAACCCAAGCCATTACCATCAAGCTCAGGGGCATAAATAATAAACCTCCGTTTTCCTCAAAGGCTGAAGAGTTGCCTTCTCCGGGGTTTGTCCGAAATGGATATTGTGATGGTTGTTCTGTATTGAGCTGTTGCAGGGATCTTGAAGATTGGCTCAAATAAAAATTATCAGCTTGCTTATTTTGCATGTCATTCACCTCAAAGTATTTTTTCACCTACAGGAATAGTACAGCTATTTATTACACATTTATTTATTACAGATGATTTGGGAATCAACCGGATATAAGACTTTTAAAGCTCATAATTGATCAGGCAATGTTTTTAATCCAATTGGCAAGACCCCTACTTTAACTTCCCGCTTAAGTTTAGTGCACCTACCTTGGAAGTCATAAGTCACACACATCTTTTCACTGGCTAGTTTACAGTTTTTTGCATGGGTGTTCAATTTACACTGTACTGTACTACTATAGTTATAACTCAAAAATAAATCTGAAATTTCTCTCTCAAGTTGTATTACAGGTTCTCTCTTAAGTTATACTATCTAGACCGTATCAACGAGACTTTACCACCAGTATAAGCCGATTTTGCCTCATTTGTAACCTCACCCTAGTGCAGGGGCGCAGAAAATTTTAACCCACTCTTAGGGGACAAGGGAGACAAGATTTCAGCAGGTTGTTATTTCTACCGCCTTGTCCTAGTCTTTGACAATCGGTGATTTTGATAAATTATCAGTGACAAGCCTGTGTGAGTGGCAAAAGGAAGTCCCTACCCTAAGACTGTTGACGTTTGTCGGTTGTTTGTAAGCAACGAATGGCTTCTAATAATCCTCTGGCTTTATTTAAAGTTTCTTCGTATTCTTTTTCCGGGTTAGAATCGGCGACTAAACCAGCACCGGCTTGCACAGATACTGTATGTGTGCTAGATGTATGAGGACGAACCACCATAGTGCGAATCGCGATCGCGCTATTGAGCTGCCCTTCAAAGTCATACCAGCCATAGACCCCAGAATAAGCACTCCGCCGTTCCGGTTCTAATTCGTGAATAATTTCCATCGCCCGAATTTTCGGTGCACCACTCACGGTTCCGGCGGGAAAGCAGGCTTTGAATAAATCCCAAGCCGTTTTATTTTCGGCAAGTTCTCCCACCACATTACTGACAATGTGCATAACATGGGAATAGCGTTCGATCACCATTATTTCATCAACTTTCACCGTCCCACTAGTACAAACGCGCCCTAAATCATTGCGACCGAGATCCACTAGCATAACGTGTTCGGCAATTTCTTTGGGATCTTGCAGTAACTCTTGCGCCAACGCTTCATCTTCCTGGATTGTTTGACCTCGGCGACGGGTACCAGCGATGGGACGCAGGGTGGCTTGTAGTTTTCCCGTGGGTAATCGGCTAGCTTTAACCATGACTTCCGGACTTGACCCAATTAATTGCCAATCGCCAAAATTAAAATACGCCATATAAGGCGAGGGATTAATCAGACGCAGGGAACGGTATAAGGCAAAGGGATCACCTTGATAGTTTGCCGAAAGCCGTTGGGAGAGGACAACTTGGAAGATATCACCGGCGCGGATATAGTCTTTGGCTTTGTCCACATTGGCACAAAACTGTTCCTTTTGGGTGTTGCTGGTATAGCTTAACGGCTGCTTGGTGGTTCCTGGTGGCGTCCATTCCAAAACCGTATCCTGACTCGATAAAGGGAGTTGCAGCTTATCCACCAATGTCTGGACGCGATCGCAGGCTTGCTGATAGGCGGATTCCAAGTCCCCTTGAGCATCCCGTAAATCCGCGTAGGCGATCGCCCAAATTTTGCGTTTCACCTGATCAAAAACTATCAAGTTATCCACCTGCATCCACAATCCATCCGGCAAATCTTGATCAGATGGAGAATAAACTGGAACTCTAGGTTCAATCCAGCGAATCAACTCATACCCCCAAAACCCGAACAACCCACCAATTCCCGGTGGCAATTGGGGCAATTTAACCGGATGATAGGGGCTAAGGCAATCCGTTAAAGCCTCAAAGGGATTACCTTCAAACTCCGTCACCGTGCCATTCCTGTGCATCTGCGTCGTGCGATCGCCCCGTGCGACCAACACCCATAACGGATCACACCCTAACAAACTATAGCGTCCCACATTTTCTCCCCCTTCCACCGATTCCAGGAGAAAACTATAGGGTTGACCCGTACAGACTTTATACCAAGCCGACACCGGAGTCTCTAAATCTGCCACCCACTCTTGGTAAACGGGGACAAAATTACCCTGTTGAGACAGGGCGCAAAATTGAGAAAACTCTGGTAATATCATAGGCTTCAACTGGATGAATTATGAATGGTAGGGAAGATGAGGGAGATAAGGAAGATGAGATGTTCCAGACGTAGCAGGCTACGTCTGGAACATTCCCCAATTACAAAATTCAACGACTCCACCCTGCTACACTTCACCTGACGGCTCCTCTCCCACCTGCGCTTTGTGAGCTGTTGGCGAAGCCTTCGGGAAGGGTACGCTCACTCGCTTTTCAGAGGGGGAATCCTGGCGAATTTTGTTGAAGGTTGAACAGTTCACCCAGATGAACCACCAACCTTCAAACAAATTAACAGACCTGCAACCGATTAACCAGTGCAGCACCCGTCAGTAACCCCCTAACAAGCTGTGCTGAATGGGTATTCTACTCGCCTGATAACGGATTACTGAAACTAGACCTCGTAAGTCGCCTTTCCGCTGAACTTGAGGGTAACAGGTTCTGGGTTGTTACCGATCTTGCGGTCAATCTTACCGACGTAAGGACGCCCTTCGTTGACTTTTTCGGGGAAGACTCCATCTGCGGGGTGCAGATACTGAATTTCACCATTGGGATAAAGTCGGTAAATCTTATAGTCTTCAATTTTGGGCTTAAATTGCGTCCGCAATTGGGCACCCAAAGCCAGACATTGCTCTTTACGAGATAGATAAAGCAGGTTTTCCCCTTGATTCATGATCGCCGCACCGCCCGTGGGCATTTCAAAGACTTGCTTTTTGGGGCTAGTCCAAGTGATCGCATATTTTTCTTCCACTTGGGCTTTAGTCAGCAAGCCGCCGGTGCTACCGCCGAAGATGGGCGGTTTGCCAGATAGAGTAGGCTGTCCTGTTTCTTGCATGTTTTCTGCTTCTGCCATAACTGTCTCTCTCAATCGTGTATAAGAAAATAGGGCATTTAGGGAATGCTATCATTCTGTTCCGGTTTATTTTGTCACTTTGTCAAGAACTGTTACAGTTAGTAATGAATTCTTAGTCTTATGTCTTGAGTGATTGGTGATGAAAACCAGTTCCTACGGGGAATCTAGCGAATTTGAGGAATCTGAGAAAGCCTCTGGTTTAACCTCAGAGCAGTACCGCGAAAAAATGCAGCGACGCAAACAGGTTCAGGAACAACGTCTGGCTCAAGCGTCAACCGAGAAAGGGTTAATTATTGTAAACACGGGGAATGGCAAGGGGAAGACGACAGCCGCACTAGGAATGGTTTTGCGATCGCTCGGTCATGGCTATCGGGTAGCAATTATCCAGTTTATCAAGGGAGCCTGGGAACCGGCGGAGAAGGCGGCGTTTGAGCATTGGACAAAAGCCGCCAATGGGGAGACGCCTCAGTTGGAGTTTCACGCCATGGGTGAGGGGTTTACCTGGGAAACTCAAGATCGGGAACGAGATATCACTAAAGCTCAAGCCGCATGGGAAAAAGCGCTGGAGTTTATCCACAACCCAGAGTTTCGCTTAGTGCTGTTGGATGAAGTGAATGTGGCGTTGAAACTAGGATATTTAAACGTTGAGCAGGTATTGGCAGGGTTAGGGGAAAAGCCCGCCATGTCTCACGTTATTTTAACCGGAAGAGGCGCACCAAAAGCATTAATTGAACAGGCAGATTTGGTCACAGAAATGACGCTAGTGAAGCATCCATTTCGGGAACAAGGAGTTAAGGCGCAACCGGGAATTGAATTTTAATGGATTAGCCTTACATCTGAAAAAAAACGTAGGGGCGCACGTTTGTGCATCCGCGTCCACAATTTTAGTCAAATTTTAGTAGCGTGGCACACCTAAAATGGTGGATTAGTATTGTAGGGGCGCACGGCGTGCGCCCAATTTCACCGTCAAATCTATTCCACAATTTTAGCTGTGTCACACCAGTAGGGTGCGTTAGTGAAGCGTAACGCACCATTACTCAAGGTTTTCGGTTAGGTTGACGCCTGTTCTCTCACAGAATGAAAGGCTCGCATCCTTTACTACAAACTACAAAACCAATTTAAGCTGTCACCTTTTGCTTTGACCACACACCATTTTCATCCTCTTCATACTGCTGATGAATGGTCTGCCAAGCGGCTTGTTCTGCCTGGAGCGGGTCTTGATTCTCATCGTACACGCTATTGTAGCGCTCGATGAATGTTTTCTGAGCGTCTTCAGATAGATGCGATCGCACTTCGGGAGACAAATCGCTAGGATCGTTACATTTGCCGGGACAGGGGCGAGGTAGCGTCATATCGCTGGTATGGATTTCTTCCCCACCTGCACTTTGCATTAAGAGTTGATATTCTCCCGATTTTCCCCCTGGAACTTCTACCATCACCAGAAATTCACCAGCTTGTAGGCGTGTTTGGTAAACCGCCGCTTCTTCTTCTGGCATTCCTAAAGCAGCCAGTACCGAGACTAAACCCGCGCCAGCACTACCGGCGAGGGCACCACTAGCTGCCCCTAATAGTACGGCACTCAAAGGACCGGCTGACACCACAGGACCCACAAAAGGAATCAATAAAACACCCACACCGGTTAGCAAACTTAAGAACGCACCAAATAAGGAACCAAAAATTGCTCCGGTTCTGAGTCCGCCTAAAATAACATCTTTCTTACTAATAAATCCGGCAATTCGGGTTTGAGATTGAAAATTTTTACCCATCACCGAGATATGATCTGAGGGAACGCCGCGATTCACCAGGCGTCGGATGGCGGCATCGACTTGATCTTGTTCTTTAAATACCGCCGAAACCGTGCGTTCTGCTCTATAATTATCAGCCATGTAAACTCTCCTATTTATATTCTGATTAGTTTTGCTAAGCTACCAGGTTAGGTAATTCAACCAGCATCCTTCATCGCTCTTAGGGTGGATCACGGCATAAATTCTCTCCGGGGCGGGTTTCACCGATAACGTTTGGGAAAAAACCGATAACTCTACTAAACCCACTCCTATCGAGAAAGCCACGGCGATTTTAATCGCGGAACTACACAAACTAAGTTGCCTGCGCGGACTGAATTATCCAGGGGGTAGTTAACCCAGATTTGGTATAACCAAGACATAGTATTAAAATTGCTAAATTCATTTCACATTAAATTAATCGCCTGTCTGCTGATGCTTATCGATCATGTCGGACGGGTATTTTTCCCGGAAGCAACGATTATGGTTGCTATTGGGCGTTTGAGCTTCCCTCTCTTTGCTTGGCTAGCGGCACAAGGCGAAAACTATACTTCAAATATTTGGAATTATGTATTTAGACTTATCCTTCTGGGAGTTATTTCACAACCGATTTATTCTCATGTTTATTCTTTAATTTTCTCAGCAACTCCTCCCCTGAATATTTTGTTCGTGCTGGCGGCTGGCGTGACGACGATTCGACTCTCGAAACAGGTTAATAATGGTCTGCTTAAGGCGGCTATTGTTTTATTGTTTACCACCATTGCCATAGCCGCTCGTTTCGAGGCAGGATTCTTTACGCTGCCAATCGTCTATCTAATGTCAAACTTTAAGCCGGAGGAGTTTAATTTAAAAGGGTGGTTGGTTTATATATCACTGCATATCCTTTACGTCGCCGTTGGGGGTGGTTTTATCGAATTGGCTGGAGTTATTGCACCGTTATTTATTCTCCTCCATAATGGGGAACCAGGAATAAAAACACGATGGTTTTACTTGTTTTATCCTGTTCATCTTGGTGTAATCGCTGGGATTAAATGGTATTTAACGATGTCTTGAATTAATTAAGATGCAGGATGGGTTTTGTTGGGAAAAATTAGGTAACAGTTGAATCTCGTGTAGGGGCGATACGCTTGCCATCCGTGTTAACTTAAGCTCAACCCCTCACCCCCAGCTGACAGGTGTAGGTTTTTTACTTGAGGGTGGGGACAAGACTTGGAGGACAAGGAAGGAAAGTAGACAAGGTAGAGAAGAATTGTATAGTTCAAGACGTATTTATGAAAAAAGATTGTCGTGGGAATAAACCATTTAAG
>NZ_JAVJZI010000056.1:0-19882 GCF_040223135.1 Coleofasciculus sp. G3-WIS-01 | reverse complement strand
TCAAAACGAGAAACGCATCGAGGTTCGCGTGAATGGTAAACGTTGCTACTGTAAACCTGACGAGGTTAAACCTATGCACAGAAAGGATGGGTATAGTTATGCCTAGGTTTACAAGGATTTTCAGCCAACTGGAGAACCGCGAACAAGATAGGGATCAGAGTAACACTGATACTCGTGAAGCAGATAATCTTTAATTTCAAGGGAGGGTTGAGCAATTTAGTGGAATGGCTTCACCATCAAATTCGTTAGTGGATACGAGTAATCCTCTCTGGTACTTGGGAATTGACTTCGGCACCACAGGTCTGTCGGCGGTTGTGTTGAACCAAAAAACAGGTCAGCACTACCCTCTCTATTGGCAACAGGAATCATCAACCGCCAATCGTCATGGGGGCGAGAGCCTGTTTCGTTTACCCACACAAACATATAGTAGTCAGCCATCGGCTCCAAAAACAGCTCCATCAGTCGGTGTTGCTGCTTCGGTGTCTACCTGGGCAAAAGCACTGGGAATAAGAGTGTCCATGGTTAAACCCTATTTGCCATTGGCAATTCCTTACTATTGCCCAGAACGTCGTCAGTGGGAGCCGATGTTACGGTTACCAGATGGACAGGTTCCTCTATACTGGGTGCGACGATCCTTGCAGGCAATGTTGGCAACTTTAACCCCAGAGACTGTTCGCACCAAGACACCATTGCAGGTAGGGGCAATGGATCTAGAATCACAGGTACTGGCAGAAGCTTTGGCACAACTCGAAGGTGTCATTGTCAGTTATCCTGCCGATTGGGGCGATACCTACCAGATTAATGTCCGGGAAGCAGTATTGGCTGCCAAGTTAGTCAAGGAATCTCAACAAATTGTTTTCTTAGAAGATGCGATCGCGTCCCTGTTAGCCGCTTTTCCTACATCGGAACCCGTCTGTCCCCCCTTAACCCCTCAATCCTCCACTCCTGGACGTGGCTGGACTCTGGTGATCGATATTGGCGCAACCACCACGGAATTGGCATTAGTGGATTTGCCTTACAATCTGAGCCAATTAACTTACGCCGACTTTCAGCTTCAGAGTTGGTCTTATGCAGGTCAGGCTATTGATCAAGATATTATATGGCAGCTACTCTACCCTCAGATGTCTGAGGCGCAATTAGCACAACTGGCTCTCAGCCAGGATTTAGAACGACCCTTACCCGGTCAACCTGACCCCAAAAGACGCGATCGCGCTTTATTCGAGTTACAGCATTCGGCGTTAGGACAGGCGCTACTGAAAGCGGCTGAATACTTGAAGCTGATTTTGCCACACAAAGCCGAATTTACCCTGGAATTGGGTACGTCTCAATGGACAGTGCAGCAAAAAGACTTCAACACTGCCGTTATCACACCGTTTATTGAACAACTAAACCAACAGGTTAACAAGCTGCTAATTCAAGCAGGACTTTCCCAACAGGCTATCGGACAAGCCATCTGTACAGGCGGAAGCGCTAAGTTAAAAAAGGTTAAGGAGTGGCTCCAGCACAAACTGCCTAACGCTAAACTCCTCCCAGAAACTGGACTCCCCCAGACGTGGGTAGCAACTGGACTAGCAAAGTTCCCCCTGTATCCCCATGTCTTTAATCGTTTCCTGCAGCAGTATAGTGACTACTTTCTACTACAGGAATTACTTAAGGCGTTCCCCCCGACAGAGAAGGAATCAGCGATTCGGGATTACACCGTGGCAGAGATTAGGCAACGCTTAGAACGTCAAGGACTAAACACAGTCGCTTGTTATGAGCGTTTGCTGGGGTTTTTGGACGGTGAGTTACCGTCAGGGTTGCTCCCAGTGAGCGATCGCCTACAGGGGTTCTCTGCAACTTCTCCCCAAAACTCCTCTTATGGTGATCTAGCTGACGCCAAACTATTTTCAACCGTAGGCGATCGGCTTTATCGTGCCAATTTCCAGCAACATGAACGTCTGCGTCAGTACCTTAAACTCCTTGTATCGAGTCTGTCTCAAACCTTTGATGAGCCTTTAATCATTAATTGTAATCATTGGCATAAATAAAGGCTATCGGTAGGAGATTTTTTTTCAGCCAGAGGATGAATTGTCCCCATCTTCTACACAAATCTTAGTCCTAGAGTGGGTTATGTCCATGGGACTTTGTCTATTCCCACAGTTAGAGAAATTAACTGGTAATTTTTAGTCTGCTGTAGTATCTGTGCGTCTAAATCAGTTGTGAAATAACAACCCTTACTGGCTAAGTTTTTCAGTCCCATTTATTTTCACAAATCATTTAGACTGGCTTTAGCTATATAAGATGATTTTACCTCTTTAGGTAGATGTCTAAAGCTAACTTAATAGAAAATATATGACAAATTACATTCAGTTTAGAGTAAAGATGGTTAAAATACGCAAACTTTGTTCATCCCAATTCATCGTCTTTATAATATCTTCATAAAATAGGTGTATAATTGTAAAGATTTCATGAAGTGTACCAAAAGGACTATATTTTTTTAGGAAAAATATCAATACTATAGAACATAATAATTAGGCTAAATAAGTTACAAGTTGTAATACAACTGATCTGACAACATGTTTACTACATCCAACTGTTCCACACCCAGGTCGGGTGATCCTCTCGTTCTCCAAAGCGTCCCTTGGTTACGTGTGGCGCATCGGTCGGCGACCTCTCAAATTAAACGGCTTATTGATATTCTGGGAGCCTTGTTTGGCTTGATCATGACAGCCATTCTCGCCATACCCATTGTGATCGCCATCCAAATTGATAATCCAGGTCCTATCTTCTATCGTCAACTTCGTTGCGGTCTACAAGGTAAACCCTTTCGCATCTTGAAATTTCGTTCAATGGTTGTAGGCGCCGATCGCATGCAACATTTGGTGCAAAATCAGGCAAAAGGTCATATCTTTAAAAATACAAACGATCCTCGCATCACTCGTGTGGGTCGTTTTTTACGGCGCACCAGCTTGGATGAATTGCCTCAATTTTGGAACGTCCTCAAAGGTGAAATGAGCTTAGTTGGCACTCGTCCGCCCACCCTAAATGAGGTAGAAAACTACCAGCCACATCATTGGAAACGATTGAGAACCAAGCCAGGAATGACTGGAGAATGGCAAGTTCATGGTCGCTCTAGTGTTATCGATTTTGAAGATATTGTGTCTATGGATCTGGCTTATCAGCGCAAGTGGTCTGTTGGCTATGACTTTCAGCTCATCGTGAAAACTATCGCTGTAGTCTTGAAGAAGCAAGGAGCGTATTAAGCCAAGGTGGATCTCCATGTAAATTACTATTACCGAAAAAATTCCCGATAATTTGTCAATCCTTAATCCTTAAAGAACGTCCAGTAATTAAAGTTTTCTAATCCTAGCTCGATTAAACTAAAAAAAATGTTCGTAGTTGCACGAATTGTGCTATAAGCGAAGATATAGCAACTACAAAAAGTCATAATTCATAAGCTTATCGTAGGTGATAGTTACTAATAACTAAGCAAAAAAACCTGCCCTTATTCATAAGTCATAATTCATAAGTCAGATGACACTACCCACATGGATTACATTTTCTCGATTACTTGGGTTGCCCTTTATTCTATACGGGCTGCATGATCCCACAGATCAGACGCGCTGGATTTGTTTGGCAATCTTTCTAATTGCTGCAGGTACCGACTGGTTAGATGGCTATCTGGCGCGGAAGCTGGATCAAGTTACGGATTTAGGAAAATTCCTTGATCCCTTGGTTGATAAATTATTAGTCTTAGCCCCCCTTTTAGCGTTGATCGAATTGGGTCAAGTTCCCGCCTGGGGAGTATTTGTGATATTAGGGCGGGAATTAGCGATCGCGGGTTGGCGAGTTAACCCCAATTTGACCCGGGAAATTAGTGGCGCAAATATTTGGGGTAAACTCAAAACCGTAAGTCAAATTACAGCAGTTGCCCTGTTAATTGCACCACTTCCTCCAGTGTGGGAAATGCCATCCCTTGTCCTATTTTGGCTATCCGTTGTCCTCACCCTAATTTCTGGCGGAATTTACATATTGCCTCAACTCGCGGCTAATAGTTGGTCATCTAAGGAGAAATCCACCTCAGCTTCGTGACGCCCAGATGCTAAGTAATCGTTTTGGAACGAATCCTTAAGCCCCGATATCAAGTCATATTCCGGTTCCCAGTTGAGTTGAGTCTTGGCTTTATGGACATCAGTAAAAAAGTGTTGTGTCCGCAGGGGGAAGGCTTTTCGCTTGCCAAAATCAAATTTTTTGGGATTGTAATGTAACAGATCAAAATCGTCGGGGGATTTGCCTGCTGCGACAATACAGGCGTTTGCCAAGCCGTCAAAGGTGACATAGCGATCGCCGGATACATTGTAAATTTGTCCAATGGCTTGCTGGTTTCCTAGTACCAGAGACATGGCACGGGCTAAATCTTTACAATGTCCCAGTTGTGTGATATACAGACCACTATTGGGGATAAGGATGGGGCGATCGCGAACTATACGGTCAAAGAACCAGGCTTCTAAGTCGTTGTAGTTTTGAGGTCCATAGATATAAGTTGGGCGAATCGCGGTAAAGGGAATCCCTTGGGCTTCTAGGTAAGCTTCCGTCTCATGTTTACCTTTGTGGCGACTTTTCGGATCTACGGGATCACCTTCAAAATGGGGCATTTGATCAGATTGTAAATAGACTCCCGCCGAACTCATATAGACAAAATGCTGTACTTTGTCTTTAAATATCTCGACTAGGGGTTGAGTATCACTGAGTTCCCGCCCGTTATTATCAAAGATGGCATCAAAGGCTTGTCCAGAGAGCTTTTCCTTGAGTTGGGTAGCGTCTTTGCGATCGCCGTGAATCTGTTGTACCCCTTCGACAGGGGCGGGTTTATTACCTCGGTTGAACAGCACCACCTCATGTCCTTGTTCAACCAAGATTTTGGTTAAGTAGACTCCGATGAAGCGAGTACCACCCATGATTAAAATTCGCATGATTATCCTTTCTGTCTAATCCTGTATGGGAATTTTACAGTCATTTGTCCTTGGTTACGGGTTTGTCATCCTTCATCCAGAGTCTGTCACCTCAAAAGTCCTGATCCAAACCACCACCAGAGAATTAGTGATCGGATCGTCCTCGTTGAAAAGCGATCGCATTGTCTACAGTACCATTGCCATGACTCAAGACCACCCTATCGATTTTACAGGCTATCTGCGATCGATTTGCGATCTCTATGAACAGTGGTGGAAGCTTGACAAACTGACGGATACGATATATAAGCAACAGGATGCATCAGGAAACCCGCGATCGCCCTTTCAGTTTAATTTAACGGTACAGCGCCTCAAACCGCCGCCACAGGAAGGAAACGAAACACCAGAGACGTTGCCCATTTTAACCGGATTACGTCAATATTCGGCAAACCATGTCCTGTTAGTTGGGCAGCCCGGTTCAGGGAAATCGACGGCATTAATTCAGTTTTTGGTAGAACAAGCCAAACAAGCCCTTTCTCACCCCCAGAATCCGATTCCTGTATTGGTGCAATTACGACAGTTTAAACCATCAGAAACTCATCATTCAGGGGTATTATATCTGATTCAAGATTTCTTAGAAATCCACGAGTTGCTACTTGAAATTTCGGATATCAAAAATCTGCTACGTAATCGGCGATTATTTCTGCTGTTCGATGGGTTAAATGAGTTGCCTAGCCACTCAGCCCGACGAGATTTAAAAGCATTTCGCCAGAAGTATTCGCATCTACCTATGATTTTTACAACCCGTAATTTGGGCGAAGGCTGGGACTTAGGTATTCGTGATCACTTAGAAATCGAACCCCTGAATCCGTTACAAATAAAACAATTTATTCACTATTCTATGATAGGGCAAAATAAACAACCTTTACAACAGTTATCCAATCACTGGCGAGAATTGGGTCAGACGCCGTTTGTAATGAAAATGCTGTCTTTCCTAGTTCATAAAACAGGGCATATTCCCTCTAGCCTAGCCGAAACATTGCGTCAGTTTACGCAGTTATATGAACGTGGATATAAAGAAGATGTACCTGTTTCCGATGAGTCTCAACGCTGGTGGTCTAAATTACTGGAAAAGCTAGCATTTGAAATGATGCAGGGAGAAAAGCTGACCGATTTTAGGTTAAGTATTTCTCGTCGAGATGTTGAGAGTATTTTTACTGATTTTTTACAAGAAAAGGTAAAGTATCCAGATGATTTGGCAATCCGTTGCTTAGACGACTTACTCAAACATCATTTAATTGTTCGTAGTGAGCGCTTTAGCGCTTCTGGCACTTTAGTGCCTACTACGAACGTAGAATTTTCTCATCAACTGATTCAAGAATACTATGCGGCTGAGTATCTGCTATCGTGGCAAAAGATTCTCGAACTCAATGATAATCAATTAAAACAAGACTATTTAAATTATTTGAAATGGACAGAACCGTTGGCGTTAATGTTGGCATTAGTTGACAATAAAGCGCAGGCGGTGCGTATGGTTAAATTAGCGCTAGAGGTCGATTTGCGGTTAGGTGCAAGATTAGCTGGGGCAGTTAAACCCGAATTTCAAGAAAAGACTGTGGGTTTAGTGGCTCAATTAACTGTTACGGAAGCGCTAAAAACACATTTGTTGGGAATAACCCGATCAGAATTGGCAATTGAAGCGCTAATTCATAACTTATCGAGTGAAGACTATTATATCCGGTGGAGTGCCGTTAATTGGTTGGGTCAAATTAGCTCAGAATCGGTTATTGATGCACTTGAACCAGCTTTGATAGATGAAGATTACGGGATGCGTTGGACTGTGGCGGAAGTATTAGGAAAAATTGGTACAGAGAAAGCGATTGAACAATTGCGTCAACTAGCTTTCGATAAATATTGTAGTCAATATGTGGTCGAATTATTAGGAGATAGTGGCACTGAATCGGCAATTGAACTATTAGGTGAGGTTTTGTTCAGTCAGGATAGCTCGATGCCGTGGTGTGCCGTCGAAGCTTTGGCGAAGATTGGTACAAAATCTGCCATTAATTTACTCCAGAAAGCTTTGTTATATGGTGAAAGTGATTTGAGTTGTAATGCAGTGTATGCATTAGCTAAAATTGATACGAAACTCGCAATTGAGGTACTGACACAAGCATTAGAACATGAACAAGAATCAGTTCGTTTTCGTGCTGCTTTAGCCTTAGTAAAAAAGTCGAATGAAGCAGTTATTCCAGTGCTATGTCAGATTTTAGCAAATTTTGATGATGAGATCGCGTATCAAGCCATTAATAGCTTATCAAGTATAGGTACTGAAGCCACAATTCCTGGATTACATCAAGCGTTGTTCCATCCAAACTACCAAATTCGTAGGCGGGCGCTTAAAGGATTATTGGATATTGGTACAGCCGCAACGATTCCAGCTCTGAGTGATGCCTTGCGCGATCGCTATTTAGAACGAGAGAGCCGGATTACTGAGGTATTAAAAGAGATTGGCACATCAGACGCGATCGCGGTATTGAAACAGGCGTTATTCAGCGATAACTATTCTACCTATAAAAATGCGGCTAATGCGTTAGGAAATATTGGTTCGGCAGAAACGATTGCGATGCTTATCCAAGCCTTATCTCATCCCAAGCATTCTGTACGCTGTTCTGTTGTTAATGTATTGGGGAATATTGGCTGTAAATCCGCTATTCCAGAATTAATCAAAGCCTTACAAGATAAAGAGAGTTCCGTTCGGCACAGTGCGGCTGAAGCCTTAGAAACTATTGCTGATTCAGAGGCTGTTCCCGCGTTAATTCAGGCGTTACACGATGAAGATTATCCTGTTCGTTGTCGTGCGGTTGAGGCGTTAGGAACCATTGGCGCACCGGAAGCTGTTTCTGCTTTAGTTGATGTTTGGCAGGATCAATCTGCTTGTGTACATAAAATTGTGGCTGAAGCGTTAGGTAAAATCGGCACGACAGAGGCAATTAAGGCGTTACGGCAAGCCTTATTGAATGACAATGAATTTATTCGTTGGGATGCGGCTAAGGTATTACAAGAAATCGGCGGATCGGAACTATTACCTGATTTGTTTCAAATGCTAGCAAAAACAACCTGCGATCGCACGCCCGATATACTTGATGTAATATACGCTATTCAAGACCGTTATCAATTTTACAACCAATCTGTAGCTGAATCTCCACTATCGGTTCCGGATCAGTCTGGTGATCCCTTGATAGATAGTCTAGAAACAATCATTCAAATCCTCAAAACTATGTCAAACAACCCTACCAATAATTTCCAAGGTGCTACTTTTAACGGCATCACGGGGACTGTTACTGGAAATATCGTCGGCGATAATATTGGCAGTCAAAACAACTACCCCGCCGAACAAAGACAAACACTTACTGAAGCCGCCGCCGAGATTCAGCAATTATTAGCACAACTGAAAAACTCTAACCCAACCTTAACTGAATCTGAAAGACAAAGTGTTGTTATCGAAGCCATTAACCAAGAAATAAAACGCAATCCAACTTTTAAGCAGCGACTACAAAGTGCGTTAAAAGCAGGTGGTATTGAGGCATTAAAGTCACTATTTCCTGCTGTCAATATTCCCATTGAAACCATTAAAGGCTGGATGGAGGCTGAATCCTGATCCGTTTACCCGTCTACTCTAAAAAGGCAGCACTCTACCTTATTTCTACCTCAACTTGACATGATATTAAGCCATTACACAATACTCTCACCGAGAACAGAACGTTTTGCTGAACTGGCTCTGGATAGGTAACTTTTAATCATAAGCCATCGCTATGATTTTTTTTGTGGCTGTCTTGAGACATCATTCTGTGTAGATTCTGTCCAATATAAATTAGGACAAAGTAGATAATCCAATGGCAATTTTAATCCGGTTAACTCCATATTTGGAATTGTTGCACATTGGTCGAAGCTGAAACCAATTTTCGCCTCATGATCAATTATATGTAACTCTCGGATTACCTGAACCTCAAACAACATTCTTAATGTTTTTACCGACAAAAAACCATTTTCATGCAGAAAAATTCCTAATGGCAAAGAATTATTGTATGCACTTTTTATGACTCGTTTAAGAGTTGTTTCTTTAACTAAAGAAACTTCTAGAATTAGAGAGTACAATCCTAATCCATCAGTGCGGTGACTTGCCGCGACTAAACACCCTTTATTTAGCCAAAAAAAATGATTGGTTTTGTATACCAACATTAGTAAGCCTGTTTTATGGCTGATCTGTAAATATTTAATGATTTCATCCAAAAAAAAATCCGTTAAATCGCCATTAATACTCATTGAATTAAACCGATAAAGACTTAGAAAAACGCATTAATTGATGCCAGTATACTATCTTAAAAAAATAATTGAGTAATAATCAGTGATTACTGTTTCAATCAATTACCGTTCATATTAATTTATCTCAATCTATTTGCCATTAGACTTTAGGAATAGAAAACATCTGCCAAAGTGAATAAATGAAGCTGCCATTTTGCCTCTAGGGGTTGGGCAATTGCCGCAAACGCTGGGTCAATCAACTCCGGTGGTAAGTTAAAATTGTCTAACTGCCATTCAATACGAGTGAGAAACAGCCCTGTGGCAAAGTCAGTATGCTGATCCGCATGAATGATATTGCCGCCGTTAGCATAAATAAAATTGGCAAATTTTGCAACTAATCCCGGTTGATCAGGACAGGAGATTAGTAGTGTAGCGGTTTGAGGTTGATGCTCTCCCTTTGCCATTTTTCTTCCCTTTAGCTGAAATTAATCGCTGAGAATGCAGTGATTCTATCAATTTGTTCAGTAAATATTGTATATGCTGAGCAAGAGAACCCTTATCTACGCTGTGCTGAATGAACCCAAAACCGATGACACCGCCAATCATTGGAATTACCACCTTTAACTACAAGCCAACCGGAAACTTTTATTCACCGGCGGGTTATACTCAGGCAGTCCAGTCGGCTGGAGGGATACCCGTTCTGCTTCCGCCTGTTCAATCTGATCTCGCCGTCTTGCTGAACCGGATTGATGGGTTAATTTTTACAGGTGGGGGTGATGTAGACCCAGAGTTGTATAATGGTTCCCCTCATCCTACAATTTATGGTATTGATCCGGAACGCGATCGCGCTGAACTAGGACTAGCAAAATTGGCATTGGCGAAACAAAAGCCTATTTTGGGGATTTGTCGCGGCTTAGAAGTGCTGATGGTGGCTAGTGGTGGTGATTTAGTCCCCCATCTGCCAGAGGAATTTGGGGAAGATATACTCCATCGAGAGGACATGCTGAAACCAAGTCAGCATAAGGTGCAGATTTATCCCGATAGCCGACTATCTCGAATCATGGGAGAGGAAGAACTTACTGTTGTCTCTTGGCACCATCAAGGCGTGCGTACCATACCTCCCGGTTGGCAGATTGTCGCCAAAGCCACAGATGGCTTAATTGAAGCATTAGAACACGAACAGCATCCCTTTGCGATCGCGCTGCAATGGCATCCGGAACTTTCCCCTTCCGATTCCAGACACCTTTCGATTTTCCAGGCGTTGATTCAAGCCGCAAGTCAAAATGAATTGAACCCTAATGGCTTTCATTTGCAGACGACAGGCTGGGGGTGTGGATAGGATGCAATACTGCTTGGATAAGCCTGTCTTCTCTCCCCCTGCTTCCCCATCTCCTTGTCCCCCTTACGCGGTAGATTCAAGTCAGCATCTATAATTCATTGGGTGAGAAAAAAAACATGAAGCGCCGCCATTTTCTCAAATACACCAGTCTGGCAAGTACAGGGTTAGCCTTTGCCGCTTGTAACTCGGTGAATCTGTCTACCTCCGGCAGGAATAACTCTTCTAAATCTTCATCCGCCTCAACGCTTGACTTTGGCAAACTCGAAAAAACTTACCTAAACCTAGGGATTATTCCCATTACCGAAAGTGCGCCCCTGGTTATCGCCCAAGAATTAGGCTTTTTTGCTCGCTCTGGGCTTAACGTTAGTCTGAGTAAGCAAGAGAATTGGAATCAAATTCAGGATGGTTTACTCGATTACCAGTTAGATGCAGCTCAAGCCTTATATGGAATGCCAATGATGGCACAATTAGGAGCAGAAGCCGCCCCCATGGTTGCCCTGATGGTACTCAATCTCCATGGCAGCAGCATTACCTTATCTCCCAAAGCCTGGGATGCTGGAATTCGACCGGCGATTGAATATTTCACCTTTCAGGAGTTTGCCGATTCCTATCGCCAATACGTTCGCAAATTCGAGGAACCGCCTATTTTTGCTACCGAGTCGAATGCTTCGATGGATTATTACATTAGCCGCTATTGGTTAGCCGCCATGGGAATTAATCCGGAAAGCGAGGTTGAATTTATGGAGATTCCCCCCTCACAAATGATCTATAAAATTCAAGCGGGGGTGATGGATGCTTACAGCAGTAGTGAACCGTGGAACCAACAGACGGTTTTGCAGGGAAATGGATTTACCGCAAATGTCTCTCAGAATATTTGGACGGGACATCCGGGAAATGTGCTAGCCACGATGCAAGCCTGGGTGGACGAACATCCCGCAACCGCTAGGGCTTTAGTGGCGGCGATTCTAGAAGCCTGTGAGTTTTGTGAGCAAGCCAAAAATCGCCGCGAAGTTGCCCAAATTCTTGCCCAAAGCAGGTATCTGAACACGGATCAGGAATATATAGAACCGGCTTTATTGGGTAACTATGATTATGGTGGCTTTGATAACCAGGAACGGCTGGAAACTATTCCTAATTTTTATCAGTTTTATGGTGACAATAGCGATGATCCAGAGAAGCCAAATCCGGTTAACTATCCCTGGCGTTCTCATGGGATTTGGTTACTCACTCAGATGATTCGTTGGGGTCAAATTGAACAACAATATTATCCCAAGGATGCCGATGAAATCCTAGAGAAAATTTATCCGTTAGAAATTTATACAGATGTGGCGGAGGCATTAAAGATTGAGCTACCCAGTGATCCGATGAAAATGGAACCTGCCACCGTTTTTATCGATCAACGCCAATTTGATCCGAGTGATCCGATTGCTTATCTAAATAATTTTGAGATTCAGGCATAAGTGGGCAAGATATTTACGGGGTGATCGGTACTGGGTAGCTGACTTTTTACGAAAAGTAGAGAAACCTGCGTCGGGGCGGGTTTAGTCACATCCCTTGTGTCAACGAAAAGATAGTAGAGACGTTGCCTGCAACGTCTGGAACAACTCACGTTGCACCACATACCGTGAAAGTAAGCTTTGGTAGAGATGTTCCCTCCCACAAACCACTACACAGAAACAAGTTCCGCCTTGTCCATTTATTAAGAGGTTAATTCTGATTAAAAAAACTAATTGATTGTATATTAGTAGTAAGCGGATATTGTGTTAATCTTATTACAGTGTGGGTGGTAAGGCATAAAGTCCCCCACCTGTCGGTAAAATCTTGATCAGGAGTAATCGGATTATGTCTACCCGAAAAGAAGGACTTCATTGGCTTTTCAAGAAAAAATGTGGTTTCAACGAGATGCCGGGGCTTCCTGCCTTCGATAGCTATTCAAAAGCGTTATTGATTTGTGCCAATGGCGATAATGAGTTAACCCAGGTGGAAAGAGATTGGGTTGTTGGTCAAGCATCAGCCTTTGGCGCTCCTGATCAAGTGGTTGAGGAACTCAAAACTTACCAGGCGGATGAAGACATTGATGCGGTTATTTCTCGAGACACCGCAGCAAATGCTTGTCGCCGCTATCTTGTCTATGACGCGATCGAGGCTTGCTCAGCGGATGGGGAATACAGTAGCGCAGAGCGAGAAACCGTTACCAAAATGGCTGCTAAACTTGGTATTGATGCAGAAATCGTGAAGCAGATTGAAGAAATTTATAATCAAGAGGCTCTTCTCAGGGAAAAGCGATTAGCGCTGCTATTCCCGACAGGTACTCCCCTCTAGATAGTACCCTCCTTTATCCGCATCTTTTTTAAACTACCTGAAAGCCTTATTAAACAAGGATTTAAACGTTAATATGTTCCAGGCTAACTTGACAATTGATTAATTGGGTCTAAGACCTCTTCGTTTACGAAGAAATTAATCTAACTCCTCTTCGCCAATATCAGCTAAAGGTAGGGGTTCATTCCCTGGTGTTCGCAAGGATTCCACTAACTGTTGTATCTCTGCAGGTGGTGCGGGGGTAAGGCGAGAAACAATCCAAGTCACGATAAAATTCAGTACCATTCCCACTGTGCCAATACCTTCAGCGGAAACGCCAAAAAACCAGGTTGGCATCTGGTAAAATTTTACGCCAATAATATAGATAGTCGTGAAAACTAACCCGACAATCATACCTGCGATCGCGCCTTCTCGGTTAGTCCGCTGATCAAATATGCCTAAGATAATCACTGGGAAGAAACTAGCGGCGGCTAACCCAAAGGCAAAGGCGACTACTTGAGCCACAAAACCGGGGGGATTAGTACCAAAATACCCGGCAATGACAATAGCGAATCCCACCATAAATCGACCCACTAATAACCGTTGGGCTTCTGATGCGTCTGGGTTGATAATGCGGTAATAGACATCATGTGCCACGGAACTGGAAATCACTAGTAATAACCCCGATGCCGTTGATAGGGCGGCGGCTAATCCACCGGCTGCCACTAAGGCAATCACCCAGGGTGCAAGTTGGGCGACTTCGGGGGTAGAGAGGACAATAATATCTGGGTCAATGGTAATTTCGTTTGTTTCGGTATCGGGAGTTAATTGAATTTTTCCATCCCCATTCTTATCATCAAACGCCAATAATCCGGTGTTTTCCCATTTGGTTGCCCAATCCAGTTGACGCACCTCTTCAATCGTATTATTATGTAAAGTCTGAATCAAGTTATATCGGGCAAATCCGGCAATAGCGGGCGCGGTGGTATAGAGAATCGCAATAAACAGTAATGCCCAACCTGCGGAATATCGAGCCGCACGCACATTAGGAACCGTATAGAATCGGACAATAACATGAGGTAATCCGGCGGTTCCCACCATCAGGGCGATGGTAATAAATAGGACATCCAACATGGATTTATTGGTAAAGGGTTGGGTATATTCCGCAAACCCTAAATCCACTTGAATTCCATTCAGGCGTTCCATAATATCACTGAACGTAAATCCTAATTGAGGAATTGGATTATTTGTCAGCAACACAGAGATCGCGATCGCGGGAATTAGATAGGCGATAATTAAGACACAGTATTGTGCTACTTGTGTCCAAGTAATCCCCTTCATTCCCCCCAAGATGGCGAAAAAGGCGACAATTACCATCCCAATAATCACGCCTGTATTAATATCCACCTGTAAGAAACGACTGAAGACAATTCCCACTCCCCGCATTTGTCCCGCCACATAGGTGAGAGAGATGAAAATTGCCGCCACTACCGCCACCAAACGTGCTGTACGGGAATAGTAGCGATCGCCAACAAAATCAGGTACAGTATATTTACCAAACTTCCGTAAATAGGGTGCTAGCAGTAGGGCGAGTAAGACATATCCCCCCGTCCATCCCATCAGATAGATAGAACCGTCATACCCCAGAAATGAAATCAACCCCGCCATGGAAATAAACGACGCCGCTGACATCCAATCGGCGGCTGTAGCTGCACCGTTGGCGATAGAGGGGACACCCTGAGAGGCGACAAAAAAACCTTTAGTATCTTTTACCCGCGAATGCCAACCAATATAGACATAGACAATAAAAGAAAGTATTACCAATACGGTTGTCCAAGCTTCAACTGACATAATTACTCCTCGTTATCATTTCTGGGTTTATGATGGCGGTATTTCTGTTCTAATTTATCCATTTGAATGGCGTAGATAAAAATTAACATCACAAAGACATAAATTGAGCCTTGTTGCGCCATCCAGAATCCCAAAGGAACGCCACCCAGATTAATCTGGTTCAAGGGTTGCACCAGCAGAATACTCAGGACAATCGAAACCAATGCCCAGACAATCAGCAGATTACGAATCAGGGCTTTATTCGCTCGCCAGTATTCTCTATTTCGGTTATTCGTCATTATTTTTTGGATTCCCTCATCCAAGGGGCACGGGTACTATAGCACTACGAGGATACCTAGTGCAGCGCCCTTGGAAATACTTGAGCAGCTTCGTAGATACGATTAAGCTGGGGGAGCTGAGGAAGCTGGGGGAGATATTAGCTGTTCAGTTATTTATGCCTTCTTGCACTAGAGCGCCGATAAGCGTAATCACGGTTGGGGTAAAACATGAGAAAATGGCTTGACAAAAGAGTTGTGAGTGGTCTGTACGTGCAACTGTTTTGAGACCATAATAGGGGTAAGTGCCTTCAAGTGCCGTTTGAGGTACTGTTGTCAATGTCGGAAACCTCTGAGGTTTGAACGTTACCGCTATGGAAATCCAACGAGTCATCTTAAACAACATTGGGCTATTTGAAAACCTGGAAATTCCCTTAGCACCCACTGAGCAAAATCCCAGCAATATCACCGTCTTTGTTGGTAATAACGGCGCTGGTAAAACCTCTGTGTTGAAAGCCTTAGCAACCTCCCTTAGTTGGTTTACTGCTCGTTTACTTACAGAAAAAGGTAGTGGTAACCCTATTCCCGAAGATGTCATACTCAACACCGCTAATGCTGCCAGTATTGAAATAGACATTTGTGATTCTTCTGGGGCATCAGACAATCCTGATCAAAGCGAGTTCGACCATCACTTCAAGTGGACTTTAGCAAAAAGCAGAAAAGGACGTAAAGCCCACTACACTACTAATCTCAACGATTGCACCCGCTTAGCCAATCGTTATCGTGATGCTCTTACCCGTGATGACAAAACTAGCCTGCCCATCATTGCGTTTTATCCCGTCGAGCGCGTCGTACTTGATATTCCACTAAAAATTAGGACTAAGCATACTTTCTTGCAACTCGATGGTTACGATAACTATTTAAGTCAGGGGGTTGACTTTCGCCGCTTTTTTGAGTGGTTTCGTGAACGGGAAGATACCGAAAATGAATCAGGAATTTCTGAAGATTTGCTGAACCAACTGAAACCATTATTGGAAACCAATCCAGACGCATGGCAACGGTTGAAAGAACTCAATGCCTCAGCCAAAGATCGGCAATTAACCGCAGTTCGCACCGCCATTCGCCGATTTATGCCCCAGATGGACAACCTTAGAGTCCGTCGTAAACCCCGTCTCTACATGGCGATTGATAAAAATGGTGAAACTCTGAATGTAGCCCAACTTTCACAAGGCGAAAAATCTCTCATGGCTCTGGTTGGTGATATTGCTCGCCGTCTAGCCATGCTGAATCCTGCCCTAGAGAATCCTCTCGCAGGTGACGGTATAGTCTTGATTGATGAAGTCGATTTGCACCTGCATCCCTCTTGGCAACGCAGCCTGTGCGATCGCCTAATCGCAACTTTCCCAAATTGTCAGTTTGTGCTGACTACCCATTCACCTCTGGTGATCAGCGACTGTAAAAATGTTTTGGTTTACACCTTAACCAATGGTGAATTGCGACAATTGCCCTCTCAGTATGGGCAAGATGCTAATACTGTCTTATTAGATGTTATGGACACCAGTATCCGTAATGAGAAAATTAATACTGAACTGAACGATCTGCTGGATGCCATACAAGATTCAAAGCTAACTGAGGCTCAACAACTACTTGCAAAATTAACTGAGGAACTACCCGCCAATCATCTGGAATTGATCAAAGCCAAATTACTGCTCCGTAAACAAGAATTGCGTCATGCGAACCATTAGTAAAGGGACTGAACCCTCCAATTTGACAGATTGGAAACAAGCAAACCCTCACGGACGCTACAACCAGTTAACTGAAGATATTCGCCGAACTATTCGGCAATATGCTCTAGTCGAACAATTCTACCTTTGTGCCTATTGCTGCCAGCGCATCCAAGACATTGATACTTGCCACAATGAGCATATAGAAGCTCAAAAATTGAATCCTAGACGCACACTTGACTTTTCAAATATTGTCGCCAGTTGTAATACCTCTAATCAATGTGGTAATTCCCATAAATCACAACCCCTACCCCTAACTCCTCTGATGACAGAATGTGAAACAGAACTTCGCTTTAAAATTAGTGGTCGGGTAGAAGGGTTAAGCGAGCGGGCAATCGTCACGATTCAAGTCTTAAACTTGGGAGATCATGAAAAAAATAACGGTGCATTGATCGAAAAACGCAAGCAATTGTCTAATGCCTTATTATGGAAGTATTATGGCGATCCTAACCAAGGGTTAGAGGAGGATAAAGAAGTGCTGGCGTTATTGATTGACGAACTTGCACAACCGCAACAGGGGCAGTTGGAACCTTTTGCTCCAATAGTAGTTAATATTTTGCGAAGTTTGCTTCAATGCCCGATCTTGTAGGTTGGGTTGAAGGATGAAACCCAACACTCATCACTGCTTCTCCACCTCAACCCTGGTGCGATCGCCCAACCGAGTCATGTTTGGTTTCACTTTACCTACTGATTCACAAGTATAGTTGCTTGATTCAATACCTGAAATGAAGGATTTTAGAGCGCATTGTGCTGAGCTAGTCCACTTCTTTGGCTCATTAGCAGACTTTAGAGGTTACGATGGCGCAGAAGATGTTGCGGGATGGCTTAATCTTGCAGCCTGCATTGAATCTGTTAATTACGACACTAGCTACTTTGATCCGGGGGCAGGAGTCTGTGGCTTAGCAGATATATGGGCTGAACGTCAAGCATTATTGCAACAGAAACTGGTTACTGAAATTGCTCGTTTTCAATTTTGCTGGTCAGCAATTGAAGCCGCAATAGATAGCTTTGTCCCAATTGAAAACAAGCCTAAAGCAAAAGTCAACCGACTTTGTTATTTTTTAAAGGAAAAGTACAGGAATACAAATAATTTACTTGGTTATGACGAGCTTTTAAATTACGTTAAGCTACGAGCGAATGGAGATAAAAACCATCGGTCAATATTTAGGTCTGTAGACAATTATCCAAGTTTTTTATCCGAACACGGGCATGGCGTTTATTGTGTTTATAAATTGAGGAATGAGCTAGCTCATGGAGCCTTTAATATCCCGGTGGACTCTGGGGATGGTGATCAAGGAATGCTTTTAGATATCATCGTTAGCTCTCGCATCGTGTTACTGACCTTGCATTTTCTGATGATGGCTAAGTATCCGTCAGACTCTGTCGAGGTATTTTGGAAGCAGCATGAGATTATTGCTGTTCCTTTCGGGATTTACTTAAGATCAATACACATGGACGACATTACTTATTTGCGAGACATTGAGTATGATTTTGACTCATAGCAATTCAATACAGCGGATGGATGAAAACTGCTGGTGCTGGGTTTAAGGTTATCTGCCGCTACTGATTTGAACCGTTATGCTACTTCCAGGGCTGTTCTTGCTACCCATTCTTGCTAACCTTTTCTTGGGAGTATATAATTACCTTTTGGTTAAGCGATAAGTTGTCTAGTAGTTAGTGGTTGTGACGGTCATTAAGCTAAAGTGTTTTAGAACTGAAAGCCTCCGCCAATCTGTTGTTTTTGAAAGAATATATGTAAGTTCTGGAAGTGTCCAATAGTTTGTTAATTAGCCGTCATGAATGGGTCAGTGGATATTGAAGCAGTTAGATCTGAAGCATTAAGGAAACGCTGAAACCGAGTCTTATAAGAAGTTGCAGTCTAATGTAGAATTTGTCATGCTGAGCGAAGTCCTGAGCGAAGCGAAGGAACAGTAGCGAAGCATCTGTCCAGATTCTTCGCTTCGCTCAGAATGACATGATAGAACGCAACTCGGTATTAAACCTGGGAGATAACGTCAATAGAGGCTATCAAGTTTGTTTAGCTGCGGTAGATCCAGCAGGCTTAATAGCAGAGGAGGAAGCAATATCGTTATCGGTGATAAACTTGAAGCAAGACACCAATTGCGATGGTGAGGTCAGTATGAACACAGAGTTCACTCAAATGTTTGAGTTAACCCTCTCGGAAAAACTACAACTGCTGGAAGATTTATGGGACAGCATTGCCCAAATTCCAGAGCAAATTCCTGTGCTTGATTGGCAAAAAGAAGAGCTAGCCAAGAGAAAGGCTACCTATTTGCAAAATCCTGGCTCAGGTAGTTCATGGGAAGCAGCTAAGGAGCGAATTCGCAACGGACAGTATGGTGCTTAGGAATCTGATCATTCTACCAGAGGCGGAACTGGATGTAGCCCAAGCTTATGTTTAGTATGAAGAAAAAGAATTTGGTTTGGGCGAAGAGTTTCTTCGTTGTGTCGATGCTTGCATTCAGTTTATCCGGCGAAATCCGGAAATGTATCAGGTAGTGCATGAAAGTTATCGAAGGGCTGTCGTTCGGCGCTTTCCCTATGTTATTTTTTATGAACGTTCAGACATCACAGTTATAGCAACCGCCATAGCTGTTAGGACACATCATTTATGTAGAGACGTTGCATGCAACGTCTCTACAATGGTGCCTTTGTCCTAATCGATGTGTCTACTGCTATATAGTTTATGCCGTTTTCCACTGCTCTCAAGACCCGAAGAAATGGCGTAGTCGGTTGTCGTAGGAGTAGCTGAGCGCAGCAGAACAAATCGTTGGAGCCGACTGCCGTAAGATTATCTGTAGGAGTCAAAGGTTATCTGTTTAATGTACAAATACCCTCGCACCCCTCATATCCAAGGTTCACGACTCCAACCGGGGGATGGCGTCTTAAGTGTGTAGGGGCGGGTTTCACGACTATCTTTTTGGTTGCACAAGGGATGTGGCTAAACCCGCCCCGACCCAGGTTTCTAGACTTCCCGTGAATCCCTAAGTTGTAATGTAGTATGATTTTGTAGTATAGGCTCAATTTAAGACTGGCAGCGATTTTCCGGCGTAAGCAGACTACCAGCCGCGCCTTGATTGCCTTTTTCTATTTTAGGGTTTA